>NZ_JAAGMH010000002.1:0-18019 GCF_010548505.1 Streptomyces sp. SID14515
GGGCCCGCGGGGCCCGGCAGCCCCGGCGGCGGCCCGATGGTGTCGTTGCCGCTGCCTCCCGCTCCGGCCCCGGTGCCCGACCCCGCCGCGAGCCGCCGGACCCTGCTGACCATCGCGGCGGCGGCCGTCGGCGGGCTGATCGTGGGCGGCGGTTCGGTCGCCGCGCTCGGGTCCGGGGACACCGCGGCGGCGACCGACGACAAACCCGCGCCGAAGCCCCGCCGTACGCTCCCGGGGCAGGCCCCCGAGCCGCGCTGGATCTACGCGCACCCGGCCTCCGAGTCGTCCCCGCTCACCACCGCCGTATGGCAGGACAAGCTCCTCGTGGTGACCAGCGAGAGCCAGGCCAGCGCCGTGGATCTGCGCACCGGCAAGCGGCTGTGGCAGCGCGCGGACGGGGCGAAGGGGCAGGCCGCGCTGGCGGCGGGCGACGATCTGGTCTTCGTGGCGAGCCCGACGGAGTTCCTGTGGCTGTCGCCGAAGAACGGCAAGGTCGTGCACCGCGTGCGCTACACGGAAGCCTTCGCCGACCTGCCGGGCCTCACCGTCGGGCGGCTGGCCGGAAGTTCCGGGCCGGTCATCTGGTTCACCGGATCGCACACGGTCACCGTGAAGGCCCCGAAGCCGAAGAAGGGCAAGAAGAAGGAGAAGGACAAGGAGGTCGTCCAGGCCCACTTCTTCGCGTACGACATCGTGCAGCGCAAGGAGCTGTGGCGGACCCCCGTGCCCGCCGGCCGCGCTCCGGGCACCCCCGCCTACCGTGTGGTCGCGGAGCGCTCCGCCGACGTCCTCGTACGGCAGGACGCGGTCAGCCTGACGGCGGCCGAGGTCAAGGCGGCCAAGGGGAAGGGCTCGGTCCGCTCGTTCGACCAGAAGACCGGCAAGCTGCTCTGGACCAAGAAGTACGGCGCGGCCTCCCTGGAGGCCGCCACCGCGGGCGACGAGGACGGCACGCTGTACGCGGCGGTCGGCCAGGACCTCCAGGCCTTCGAGACGGACACGACGAAGCCGCTGTGGCGCGTCGAGGGCAGTGACGGCTCCTGGTTCGGCACCCCGCTGATCGCCGGGCCGCTGATCCACACCACCGAACGCAGCCGGCTGGTCGGCGCGGTGGAGCGGGAGAGCGGCCGGCTCGTGTGGCGGCGCTCCACCGAGGTGCCGGGCATCGGCAACGCCCCCTCGCTCACCCTGAGCAGCAGCGAGAAGACCCTGATCGCCGCCGACGCCATCCAGGTCACGGCGTTCTCGGCGGCCGACGGCGAGCGGCTGTGGAAGTTCCAGGACATCGGGTCGGCCGATCCGAAGGGGGCGACGGTGAGCGCGTCGTACCGGGCGCTCGCCTTCGGCGAGACCGTCGTCGTCCAGCGGGACAGGTCCTTCTACGCCTTCCCGGTGGCCTGAGGACCGGGCCGCTCCACGGCGGCCACGACCACCGTCGCCGCCGTCCGGGGGATCTCCCGGACGGCGCGCCGCACGGTGCTTGCATCACCTGACATCGAGTGACCGGATTATCGGATTCGCCCATTTATGGACGAGCCCGTCGCCGGGCTGCGTCTCCGTCCCGGAGGTGATGTCGTGTCAGGCAGGCTCCTGCGCGCGGTCCGCACGACCGTGCTGGCCACGGCGCTCACGGTCTCGCCCGCCACCATCGCAACGGCCGAGCCCGGCCCCGTACCGTCCGAGGAATCCGCACCGCTCGCCGAGGAAGCCGCTGAGCCGGACGAGACGGCGGAGACGGCTGAGATGGACGAGACGGCTGGGACAGATGGGACGGCTGAGACGGATGGGACCGAGGCGGCGGAGGGCGATACCGAGACCGACGCGCCGGAGGTCGACGCCGAGACCGCCCTCGGCGCACCCGAGGCGCCCAGGAGCGTCGTCACCCTGCTGCGCGAGCTGCAGACCCGCTACCGCGCGGCGGAGGAGGCGACCGAGACCTACAACGCCACCGCCGAGAAGCTGAAGCAGCGGACCGCGCAGGTGAAGAAGGTGAACGCGGACCTGGCGAAGGCCCGGACCGCGCTGGAGCTCAGCCGCGGGGACGCCGGGCGGCTGGCCCGGGAGCAGTACCAGGGGCGTACGGAATTCTCCGCGTACCTCCAACTGCTGCTGGCGCGCGACCCGCTGCGGGCCCTGGACCAGAGCCATGTCGTGGGGCGACTGGCCGCGAACCGCGCGGCGACGGTGGAGCGGATGGCCGACGCCGCCCGGCGGGCCGACACCCTGGCCGCCGCCTCCCGCAAGGCGCTGGACGAGCAGAAGAAGCTGGCCGGCCGGCAGAAGAAGCAGCGCGACACCGTACGCGGCAGGCTCAAGGAGGTCGAAGGGCTGCTGGCCACGCTCTCCGAGGAGCAGATGGCCCAGCTCGCCGGCCTCGAACAGCAGGGCGTGGACAAGGCCCAGCGCGAGCTGGTGGCCTCCGGGGCGCTCAGCTCCACCCGGCCGCCCACCCGGCAGGGCGGCGACGCCGTCGCGTACGCGATCCGGCAGATCGGCAAGCCGTACGTATGGGGCGCCGAGGGCCCCGGTTCCTTCGACTGCTCCGGGCTCACCTCCCAGGCCTGGGCGGCGGCGGGGCGGGCGATCCCGCGCACCTCGCAGGAGCAGTGGAAGCAGCTCCCGAAGGTGCCGGTCTCCGCGCTGCGCCCCGGCGACCTGGTGATCTACTTCCCCAAGGCGACCCATGTGGCGCTGTACATCGGCGACGGCCTGGTGGTGCAGGCGCCGCGCCCCGGCACGAAGGTCAAGGTCTCGCCCCTGGCGTCGAACCCGCTGCTGGGGGCCGTCCGCCCCGACCCCGGCGGCGCCCCGCTGTCCACGTACACGCTCCCGGAACTGCCCGAGGGCGCACGCGACGGCGCGGACACCGGATACGGCACGGACACGGCGCCACCGGACGCCTCTTAGCCGGCACGGCCAAGGGGCCCAGAGGTACGGGCGGAACTCGGCGGCCGGACCGACGGTGCTGGTCCGGCCGCCGAAGCGGTGCGCGGTGTGCCGCTCAGGCCCCGGAGACCGAAGCCAGGTAGGCGTTCGTCTTCTCCGGCTCGAAGAAGAAGTTCTCGAAGTCCGCCGGGTCGTTGAACCCGTTGGCGAAGCGGTCCGCGACCGGCTGGAGCTGACCGGCCGCGCCGATCAGGTTGAGCACGTGCTCCGGCGGGACGCCGAGCATCGCGTTGGTCCACTTCGTGACGTGCTGCGCGGTCTCCCAGTAACGGTCGAACGTGGACTGCATCCACGCCGCGTCGAACTCCTTCTCGCCGTGCTCGATGATCGAGTCCAGGTACGCGTTCGCGCACTTGGACGCCGAGTTGGAGCCCTGGCCGGTGATCGGGTCGTTGGCCACGACGACGTCCGCGACGCCGAGGACCAGGCCGCCGCCGGGCAGCCGGCCGATCGGCTTGCGGACCGTGGGGGCGTAGCGGCCGGCGAGGGTGCCGTTGGCGTCGGTCAGCTCGACCTTGGTGGCGCGGGCGTACTCCCACGGCGTGAACCTCTCCATGAGCTCCAGCGTCTTCGCCAGGTGCTCGGAGGGGTCCTTGATGCCTTGGAAGGCGTCGAGCGGTCCGCCCGGGATGCCCTCCCAGAAGAGGATGTCGGCGCGGCCGGAGGTGGTGAGCGTCGGCATCACGAACAGCTCGCCGACGCCCGGCACCAGGTTGCACCGGACCGCGTCGAACTCCGGGTGCTCCGGGCGAGGGCCCATGCCGTGGACGTACGCGACGGCCAGCGCGCGCTGCGGGGCGTCGAACGGGGAACGGGCCGCGTCCCGGCCGAACATGGACACCAGCTCGCCCTTGCCGGCCGAGACCATCACCAGGTCGTAGGTGCGGGAGAAGTAGTCCAGGTCGGAGACGGCTGCGCCGTGGATGACGAGCTGCCCGCCGCGCTGGGCGAAGGTCTCCATCCAGCCGGCCATCTTCACGCGCTGATCGACGGACTGGGCGTACCCGTCGAGCTTGCCGACCCAGTCGATGGCGCGAGAGGAGTCGGGCGCGGCGACGGAGACGCCGAGGCCCTCGATCTTCGGGGCCTGGGACTCCCAGAAGTTCAGCTGGTAGTCCCGCTCGTGCTGGAGCGCGGTGTGGAACATGCACTGCGTCGACATGACCCGGCCGGTGCGGATCTCGTCGGCGGTGCGGTTGGACATCAGGGTGACTTCGTAGCCTCTGGACTGCAGCCCCAGGGCCAGCTGGAGCCCGGACTGACCGGCTCCGACTATGAGTATCTTCCGCATCGCGGCTCTCCGTTGTGTGTGATCAAGGCTGGCGGTCTAGGCGGGGGTGACGTCGAGAGCATGGCCGACCAGGGCCAGCAGGGACTCGACGACCGTGATCCTGTTACGAGCGTCCATGATCACTATCGGCACCTGCGGCGGTACGGTCAGGGCCTCGCGGACGTCCTCCGCCTCGTAACCGGGCGTCCCCTCGAAGTGGTTGACCGCCACGATGTACGGCAGGCCGCAGCTCTCGAAGTAGTCGAGCGCCGGGAAGCAGTCCTCAAGACGCCGGGTGTCGGCGAGGACGACCGCGCCGATCGCCCCGCGCACCAGGTCGTCCCACATGAACCAGAAGCGCTGCTGGCCCGGGGTGCCGAAGACGTACAGGACGAGGTCGTCCTCCAGCGTGAGCCGGCCGAAGTCCATGGCCACCGTGGTGGTGGTCTTCTCGGGTGTCGCGGAGAGGTCGTCGGTCTCCTCGCTGGCCTGCGTCATCAGCGCTTCGGTCTGGAGCGGTGTGATCTCGGAGACCGAGCCGACGAACGTCGTCTTGCCGACGCCGAAGCCGCCCGCCACCACGATCTTGGTGGCGGTGGGCGCGCGGGTGTGGTCGAGCTGCCAGGCCTGGAGCGACTCCTCGGCCTGTTCCCGGGGCCCCGGCTGACGCGGGGCGAAGAGCGGCGCCTCAGAGACGGCGGAGTCCATTGAGCACCCTTTCGAGCAGTGCGCGGTCGGGCTGGCCGGTGCCGTGACCGGTCCCGTACACGCGGATCTTTCCTTGGTCGGCCAGGTCGCTGAGCAGCACCCGGACGACTCCGAGCGGCATCTTCAACAGGGCCGAGATCTCCGCGACCGTACGCATCCGGCGGCAGAGTTCGACGATGGCCTGGAGCTCCGGCATCACCCGCGAGGCGAGGTTGCCGTTGGTGAGTTCGCGGCGCTCGTCGGGTGCTTCGAGGGCCGCGACGAACGTCTCGACCAGCAGGACGTGCCCGAACCGGGTGCGGCCGCCGGTGAGGGAGTACGGGCGGACCCGGGCGGGGCGCTTGTCGGCCCCGCGGACGGGGAGGCGGGGGGCGGGTTCTGCGGCGGCGGTGGTCACTGGGCGCTCTCCAACGATGTGCGCAGCTCACTGCGGAGTTCGGGGGTGAGTACGTGTCCGGCCCGGCCGACGAAGAGGGCCATGTGGTACGCGACGACGCTCATGTCGCAGTCCGGGGTGGCGTGGACGCCAAGGAGGGAGCCGTCGCTGATCGACATGACGAAGACGCTGCCCTCGTCCATGGCGACCATGGTCTGTTTGACTCCGCCGCCGTCCATCAGCTTCGCGGCTCCGACGGTCAGCGAACCGATGCCGGAGACGATCGTGGCCAGATCGGCGCTGGACCCCTTGGGCCCGTCCGACGTCCCGGCGGCCGGTGCTGCCGCCTTCGCGGTCAGATGGCCGGGGTCGGAGGAGAGCAGCATCAGGCCGTCGGACGAGACGACGGTGACCGAGTGGACCCCTGGCACCTCCTCCACGAGATTGCTCAGCAACCAGTGAAGGTTCCGGGCCTCGGTACTCAGCCCGAATGTGCTGGGCGCAGTCAACTGCGTGCCTCCTCGACTGTGTCCCCCGTCTCTTCGTTCCGGCCGTCCGCCCGGCCGCCGGTCTCGGCGGCCTGTGCGGTCCTTGCGTTCCGTGCGTCCTGTGCGGTGCCTGTGGTGGGTGCGGTGGTGCTCTGGTGCCCGGTGCGGTCGGTGGGTACGCCTCCGAGGCCGGCGAGGGCGATGCCGCCGGTCTCGGCGATCTCCGCCTCGACGTCGCGCCGGCCTTCCTTCGCCGCCTGGTGGAAGCTGCCGAGCCGGCGGCGCAGGGCGTCCCGGTCCAGGCTGCCCGTGCGCCCGGTGGCGGGGGCGGTGTCGGGCCGGACCACCTTGGGGGTGCGCTTCGGCAGCCCCTTGTCGGTGATCCGCCCGGCCTCGGGGCGGCGGGGGCCGGGGACGGTTTCGGCGGGTGCGGTGCCGGCGGCGGCCTCGGCGTGCGGCGCGGGGCGGAACGCGGGCCCGTCCGGGTCCTGCTCCCCCGGGCCGGTCTCGGCCGGTCGCTCGTGGCGGTCGGGGCCGATGGCGTACGGGTCGGCCGTCACCGGGACGGCGGGGCCCGGCAGGGGCTCCGGAGCGGCCGGGGCGGTCGGGGCGGTCGGGGGCTTCGGCAGGCGGACCTGGAGCGTGATCTCGGAGTCCGATTCGGCGTCCGGCTCGGCGTCGGCGTCGGTCCCGGTTACGGCGGCTTCGGGCTCGGGCTCGGTTTCCGTGAACGGCTGCTGTGCGTCCTGCTCCTGTTGCCCCTGCTGCTCCTGCTGCGGTACGGCGGCGGCTTCCGGGGCCTCGTCGACCCCGGCGTCCTCGGCCGCGGCGTTCTCGGCGGCGGCGTTCTCGGCGGCGGCGTTCTCACGGATCGTCCGCTCGGCGGCGGCGATCATCGGGTCGACGGCGGGCAGCGCCTCGGCAGCCGGCTCGGCCACCGGCTCCGGGCCGGTCTCCGTGTCGCGGTCCGACGTATCCGACAGGTCCGACGAGTCGGAGGGCGCGGCCTCGGCGACCGCCTCCGGGGCCGGCGTCGCTTCGGCTTCGGCTTCGGCGGGCTCGCCCGGCTCCGGCGCCGCCGTCGGGAGCGGTGCCCGGCGCGGCAGCGCGTTGGAGTTGGCCTCCGCGACCGAGCCCGGCAGGTTGAGCGTGGGCGCGTCGCCGGGCAGCTGCACGGCGGGCGGCGAGGCGGCGGGCAGCGACTTGGGCAGCAGGGCTTCCGGCAGGACGACGACGGCCGTCACACCACTCCCCTTCTGCTCGCGCAGCTGGACCCGCACTCCGTGCCGGGCGGCCAGCAACGACGTGACCTGGAGGCCGAGTCCGGCCCCGGTCATGTCGATGTGCCGCTCCCCCGGCTCGAACGAGGCCGGGTCGGCCAGCCTGGCATTGAGTTCGCCCATCCTGACCGTCGACATGCCGATGCCCGCGTCCGACACGGAGAGCATCACCTCGCCGCTCTCCAGGAGCCAGCCGGACAGCTCGACATGGGAGTCGGGCGGCGAGAAGGAGGTCGCGTTCTCCAGGAGTTCGGCCAGCAGGTGGCTGAGGTCGTCGGCGGCGAATCCGGCGATCTGGGCGTGCGGCGGCAGGGACTGGATGGTCACCCGCTCGTACCGCTCGATCTCGCTGACGGCGGCGCGCGCCACGTCGACCAGCGGGATCGGCCCGGCGTGGCCGTGGCCGTGCTCGGCGCCCGCGAGGACGAGCATGTTCTCGCTGTGGCGGCGCATGACCGTGGCCATGTGGTCCAGCTTGAACAGGGTGGCCAGGCGCTCCGGGTCCTGCTCGCGCTCCTCCAGGCCCTCGATGACGCCGAGCTGCCGCTCGACCAGGCCGAGGGTGCGCAGGGAGAGGTTGACGAAGGTGTGGTTGACCGTGTTCCGCAGCTGCTCCAGCTGCGTGGCCAGCTCGGCGGTCCGTTCCTGGAGTTCGGTCCGCTGCTGGACCAGGGTTTCCCGGCTCTTGATCAGGCCGGACCGTTCGCCGGTGAGGCCCTCGACGCGTCCGGAGAGGTCCTGGTGCAGGGTGGCGAGCTTGCCGTGCAGGGCGTTCAACGACCGTACGACCTGGGCGAACTCGTCGTTGCGGCCGGTGTAGCGGACCGGTTCGGCGCTCGCGGGGTCCTCGGCGAGGCGCGCGGCGCCGATGCGCAGGACGGCGAGCGGCTGGGTGAGGGTGCGGGCGACGGCGGTGGAGACGCCGACGGCGAGCAGGAAGCAGCCGCCGAGCAGGGCGATGCTCAGTTCGAGGGCGGTGACGTCGTCGTCGCGCAGGCCCTCCAGGTGGCGGACCTGGCCGGTGGTCAGGGCGGACTCGACGCTGCGCATCCGGTCGACGCGGGCGGAGAGGGCGGCCTCCAGCTTCTTGGGGCTGACCCTGCGCTCCGCGTCCGAGAGTTCGGGGCGGTCGGTGAGGCGGGTGAGGTACTTCTCCGCGTCGTTGACCTCGGGTCCGGTGACCGTGGCGGAGAGCTTGTCGCGGGCGTCCGGGTCCGCCGCCTGGTCGAAGTCGGCGAGCGCGGCCAGCTCCCGGACGCGGGCCTGCTGGGCGGCGGCGCTCAGCTCGTCGCGTTCACGGTCGGCCCGGGTGTCGCCCTCGTCCTGGGTCTGCACGGGCAGCCCGGTGAAGGGGTCGGTCTGCGGGGCCGTGGGCTCGGGGCTCGGCACGGCGAGCGCGGCGAGGAGGAGCCCGCGGGTGGCGGAG
This sequence comes from Streptomyces sp. SID14515, assembly GCF_010548505.1. Classification (NCBI taxonomy): domain Bacteria; kingdom Bacillati; phylum Actinomycetota; class Actinomycetes; order Kitasatosporales; family Streptomycetaceae; genus Streptomyces; species Streptomyces sp. SID14515. The sequence continues at coordinate 8,495 of NZ_JAAGMH010000002.1, forward strand.
GCCTGTTCGGACGCGCCGCCGAGGGTGAGCGGGGCCCGGGTGGCGTCGGCGGCGCGCGGTGGGGTCTTCTCGGCCAGTTCGGCGGCGATGCCGTGCAGCTTGGCGATGATGTCGGAGTACGCCTGGTGCGCCTCCAGGGCCGAGCCCTTGCCGGTCAGCGCGTCGCGGCGCAGCGAGGCGACCGTCGAGAGGTCGCGGCGCAGGGCCGCGGAGGCCGCCTCGTGGATCTCGTCGATCTGCTGGTCGACGCGGGTGGTGCGGGCGGCGCGGTTCTTCGCGGCGTCCTTGTCGTCGGCGCCCTCGTCGCGGCCGTCGGCGATGTACGCGGTGATGGCGTCACGTTCGTCGGCGAGGGAGTGCCCGAGGGTGACCGCCTGCTGGTTCAGCTCGGCGAGGGTGACCAGCCGCTGGGACTCGCTCAGATCGGCGGAGGCCCCGAGCACGGCGGGGGCGCCCGCCGCCAGGACGATGACGCCGACGACCGCGACACCGGCGACCAGTCGGCTGCGTACCCGTACGGTCCGCTTGTCCGCGCCGGGTGCCGGAGGCGTCGCCCCGGAACCGTCGCGCGTCGTGCCCTTGCTCCGCGGCCGCTTCTTCTGCACCGGTGCTCGCAATCTTGACTCGTCCACCCTTGAAGCAGAGGTGACGCACGGTCACATGGAAGGGCGCCCCGCTCCTGGTACGGCTTCCGACCATTCCAGCGCTTTTGAGAGGGGGGCGCGCATCAACCGCTCCGCCACTCGAAGGAGTGAACATCACTCTGGAGTTGGCGAACAAGTCTCCCCCGGTGCACCCCTGACCATGCATGGACCATGGGGTGGAACTTCCGCTCCGCCTTTGGCAGGATGCCCGCCCGCAATCGGTCCGGAGCCGCTCCTTCCGCCCTGCGCGCCCGCGTTGACCTGCTGGTACAGGCCAAATCCGGTCGCGTGCGGGGACGGTGAAGGGCTCGTGCAGACTGGCGGCATGCGCATCGAACTCGCCACCGCTCCCGGCAGTCCCGAACGCCCCAACGAGGACTGGGTGTCCGGGTCCCTTCCCGCGTCCGGCCAGGGTGGTGTGCTGGTCCTGCTCGACGGCGTCACCCCGCCGCGCGGGGACGACGGTTGTGTGCACTCGGTCCCGTGGTTCACCGCACGGCTGGGCGGCGCGCTGGTGGAACTGTCCGGTTCCCGCCCTGATCTGACCCTGACCGGGATCCTGGCCGCGGCCATCTCCCGTACAGCCGACGCCCATCGGGCCACCTGTGACCTTTCTCACGTGCGTACGCCTCAGGCGACCGTGGTCCTGGCGCGTTGGAACGAACACACGATCGAGCACCTGGTGCTGTCCGACTCGGTCCTGTTGCTGGAGTCCGTCGACGGCACGGTCCGGGCGGTCCTCGACGACCGGCTGGACCGGCTGCCGCCGGGCTCGCTCGCGTCGAACGAGATCGCCGATTCCACGGTGCGTAACAAGGAGGGCGGCTTCTTCACGGCCGCCGCCGATCCGTCGGTGGCCGCGCGCGCGGTGACGGGCGGCACCCCGGCGGCCGGCGTCCGGGCCCTCGCCGCGCTCACGGACGGGGCGAGCCGGTGGACGGAGGTGTTCGGCGAGGGCGACTGGGCGGGCGCGCTGGGGCTGCTGCGGAAGGCGGGGCCGCAGGGGCTGATCGACCGGGTGCGGGAGCTGGAGCTCGCCGACGCGGAGGCCGGGCGCGTACGGCTGGGGCGCGGCAAGACGCACGACGACGCCACCGCGCTCCTGGTGGAGCTGGGCTGACGGCCGAAAGGCCGGTGCGGGAGGCGGGTGCCGGATGCCGGTGCGGGAGGCGGGTCAGCTCTCCGCGCGGGTGTTCAGCTGGTGCAGCAGCCGGGCCAGCTCGGCGATCTCGGCCCGGTCCCAGTCGGCCAGCTTGCGCACATAGCGCCCGCGGCGGGCGTCCCGGACGCTGCGGAAGCGGGCCAGGCCGTCGTCGGTGAGGTGGACGAGCCAGGCGCGTCCGTCGGCCGGGTCGGGTTCGCGGGCCACCAGCCCGAGGTTCTCCAGGGAGTGCAGCTGGCGGCTCATCGTGGCCTTGCCGACGCCGAAGTAGGCGGCCAGCTCGGTGGCCCGCTGCCGGCCCGCCGCCTCCAGGCGGACGAGCAGTCCGTAGGCGGCGGGCTCCAGTTCGGGGTGGACCTCCCGGGCCATCTCGCCCGAGCTGGCCCGCGCCCGGCGCAGGAACACGGCCAACTCGCGCTCCAGCGCCAGAAATTCGTGGTCCACGCCGCTTCCGTCGGGCGTGCCCGGCTCCGGCTCGATGTCGTTCCCGCGCACGTCGGTACCCCTCATACGGATCCTGCCGATGAAAGCCTCTTCCGCGACCGGTCGACGCCGCAGCCCGGACAGTATTTCGCAGGAGGGGACCGACGGCGCAACGCGGGCGGCCGGCCCCGTACCGAGTACCCACCCCACCGGCCCCGGCGACCGCATCCCAGGTCACCGGGGCTTTGCGCGGTCCGCGGCCCCACTATGCACTCCGCGTATACGCACTGTGTATAGTCCTCGGCGTACCGCACACCTGTGCGGATTTCCGCACAGAGGAGTGATGCGTCGTGCCCAGAAAGATGCCGTTGTCGGGGATGGGGTTGGCCGCGGCGCTGGTGACGGCGCTCACACTGACGTTGAGCGGCTGCTCGATGGACACGACGGCACCGGGCTCGGCACGTGGAGAGGCCGCCTCGGACGCCAAGGGCGCGTTCGGACCGGTGGATTGCCGCAAGGCCAAGTGCATCGCCCTGACCTTCGACGCGGGGCCGGGCGAGGACACGCCTGAGCTGCTGGACATCCTGAAGGAGAAGAAGGTGCACGCCACCTTCTTCCTGCTGGGCAAGCACCACGTCGTCAAGCACCCCGACGTGGTGCAGCGCATCGAGGACGAGGGCCACGAAGTGGCCAACCACACCTGGACGCACAAGGTCCTGACCGACCAGAAGCCGGATCAGATACGCGCCGAGCTGGAGAAGACGCAGCTGGCCATCGAGAAGATCACCGGCAAGAAGCCCCGGCTGATGCGCCCGCCGCAGGGCCGTACCGACGACACGGTCTCGGAGATCAGCAAGGACCTGGGGCTCTCCCAGGTGCTGTGGAGCGCCACCGCCAAGGACTATTCGACCAACGACTCGGCGCTGATCAAGAAGCGGATCCTGGACCAGGCGAGCAAGGACGGCATCATCCTGCTCCACGACATCTACAAGGGCACCGTGCCCGCCGTGCCCGGGATCATCGACGCGCTCCAGAAGGACGGCTACACCTTCGTGACCGTCCCCGAGCTGATGGCCCCCGCCGAGCCGGAGCCGGGCACGATCTACCGCCCCTGAGTCACGGCTCCGGCTACACCGCCCCTGAGTCACGGCCCGGACATACGGAAACGGCCCGCCCCCGTTGACTCGGGAAGCGGGCCGTCCGTACCGGTCGCGCACCTGATACCGCGCCCGTCACTGCGTGGCGGTCAGGCCGCGGCCGGGATCCTCTCCTCCACCCGGGCCGAGGCCGGGGCGAGGGCGATCTCCAGCACCTGGCGGACGTCGGTGACCGGGTGGACGTCCAGCTTCTCCAGCACCTCGGCCGGGACGTCGTCCAGGTCGGCCTCGTTGCGCTGGGGGATCACCACGGTGGTGATGCCCGCGCGGTGGGCCGCCAGCAGCTTCTGCTTGAGGCCGCCGATCGGCAGCACCCGTCCGGTCAGCGACACCTCACCGGTCATCGCCACATCCGTACGGACGAGCCGTCCGGAGAGCAGCGAGGCCAGGGCGGTCGTCAGGGTGATACCGGCGCTCGGGCCGTCCTTGGGGACCGCGCCCGCCGGGAAGTGGATGTGCACACCCCGGTCCTTGAGGTCCGCGACCGGCAGCTCCAGCTCCGCGCCGTGCGACCGCAGGAAGCTCAGCGCGATCTGCGCCGACTCCTTCATGACGTCGCCGAGCTGACCGGTCAGGGTCAGTCCGGACGCCCCGGTCTCCGGGTCGGCGAGCGACGCCTCGACGAAGAGGACGTCACCGCCCGCCCCGGTCACCGCGAGGCCGGTGGCCACGCCCGGCACCGCGGTGCGGCGCTCGGCCGGGTCCTGGGCGGACTCGGGCACGTGGTGCGGCCGGCCGATGAGGCCGCGCAGGTCCTCGTCGGTCACCGTGAACGGCAGCTCGCGGTCGCCCAGTTCGTGCTGGGCCGCGACCTTGCGGAGCAGCCGGGCCACGGCCCGCTCCAGATTCCGGACGCCCGCCTCGCGGGTGTACTCGCCGGCCAGCTTGCGCAGCGCCGACTCCTCCAGGGCGACCTCGTCCTTCTCCAGTCCGGCCCGCTCCAGCTGGCGCGGGAGCAGGTGGTCGCGGGCGATGACGACCTTCTCGTCCTCGGTGTAGCCGTCCAGGCGGACCAGCTCCATGCGGTCGAGCAGGGCCTCCGGGATGGCTTCGAGCACATTGGCCGTGGCCAGGAAGACGACGTCGCTGAGGTCGAGCTCGACCTCCAGGTAGTGGTCGCGGAAGGTGTGGTTCTGGGCCGGGTCGAGGACTTCGAGGAGGGCCGCGGCCGGGTCGCCCCGGAAGTCGGAGCCGACCTTGTCGATCTCGTCGAGCAGGACGACCGGGTTCATCGAACCGGCCTCCTTGATGGCCCGCACGATGCGTCCGGGGAGAGCGCCCACGTACGTACGCCGGTGGCCGCGGATCTCCGCCTCGTCCCGGACACCGCCGAGCGCGACGCGGACGAACTTACGGCCCATGGCGTGCGCGACGGACTCGCCGAGCGAGGTCTTGCCGACGCCGGGCGGGCCGACGAGGGCGAGGACCGCGCCGCCGCGGCGGCCGCCGACGACGCCCAGGCCCCGGTCGGCGCGGCGCTTGCGCACGGCCAGGTACTCGGTGATGCGTTCCTTCACGTCGGCGAGGCCGGCGTGCTCGGCGTCCAGGATCTCCTGGGCGCCGCGGATGTCGTAGGCGTCCTCGGTCCGCTCGGTCCAGGGCAGTTCGAGAACGGTGTCCAGCCAGGTGCGGATCCAGGAGCCCTCGGGCGACTGGTCGCTGGACCGCTCCAGCTTCTCGACCTCCTTGAGCGCGGCCTCGCGGACGTGCTCGGGCAGGTCGGCGGCCTCGACGCGGGCCCGGTAGTCGTCGGACTCGTCCTCCGGATCGCCGTTGAGCTCGGAGAGCTCCTTGCGTACGGCGTCCAGCTGGCGGCGCAGCAGGAATTCGCGCTGCTGCTTGTCGACGCCCTCCTGGACGTCCTTGGCGATGGACTCGGCCACGTCCTGCTCGGCGAGGTGCTCGCTCAGCCACTGGATGGCGAGCTTCAGCCGGGCGATCGGGTCCACGGTCTCCAGGAGCTGGACCTTCTGGGCGGTGGAGAGGAACGGCGAGTATCCGGAGTTGTCGGCGAGCGCGGAGATGTCGTCGATCTGCTGGACCCGGTCCACGACCTGCCAGGCTCCGCGCTTCTTCAGCCAGCTGGTGGCGAGCGCCTTGTACTCCTTGACGAGCTCGGCGGCGGATCCGGGCAGCGGGTCGGGGGCGGCGGTGTCGAGGACGGTGCCCTCGACCCAGAGCGCCCGGCCGGGTCCACTGGTCCCGGCGCCGATGCGGACCCGGTCGCGGGCCCGGATGAGCGCGCCCGGGTCGCCGTCCGACAGGCGTCCGACCTGCTCGACGGTGCCGAGGACGCCGGTCCCCGTGTACGTACCGTCGATCCGCGGGACCAGCAGCACCTCGGGCTTTCCGCCGCCGGGACGGGCGGCGGCCTGCGCGGCCTCGACGGCGGCGCGGACCTCGGTGTCGGACAGGTCGAGCGGCACCACCATGCCGGGCAGGACGACCTCGTCGTCGAGCGGCAGCACGGGCAGGTCGATCGGTGTGAACGCCTGGGACTCGTTAGTCATGATCTCCCCTTCGGCAGGCAAGTTGAGCTATGTCGACTCAATGCTCCTGAGCCGCCGAATGTTCCCCACACTCTGTTCGCTCTGAGCGATCAGGTCTCGGGGCCGACTCCCCGGGCCCGCTCCCACGCCTCCCGGCAGGGCGGGCCCTGCCTCTACGGGAGCGCCGCGAGGCGGGCCGTTGTTCCCGCCCCGCCCCCGCCCGGAGCACGGAACCCGCTGGCACTCGGCCTGGGCGGCGAGACAGGATGGCGGGCACCGACCGCTACGACCGGAGACCGGAGAGCCACACGATGTCTGCGACGGCCGCGATGTCCTCGACGCCCGCCCCCGACCCGATGCCGACGCGCCTGCCCGACACCCCCGTCGTCCTCGACCGCCGCGAGGGCCCCTTCGGCGAGGTCGTCCTGCGGGAGCGCGGGGAGCACTTCGAGATCATCGCCAACGGCTGCTTCCTGATGGACACCTCCGACGGGCGCTCCGAGCGGCTGCTGATCGACGCCGCGCTCGCCGCGCTGCCCGCCGGGCGGAGCGCCCCCTCGGTGCTGATCGGCGGCCTGGGCGTCGGGTTCTCCCTGGTGCGGGCCGCCGAGGAGGAGCGCTGGGGGCGGATCGCGGTCGTGGAGCGGGAGCAGGCCATCGTGGACTGGCACCGGGCCGGACCGCTGGACCGGATCTCCGGGCCGGCGCTGGCGGACCCGCGGACCGAGATCCTGCACACGGATCTCGTCGCCCACCTCCGTACGGCCACGGAGCGTTACGACGCCCTCTGCCTGGACATCGACAACGGGCCCGACTGGACCGTCACGGAGGACAACGGAAGCCTCTACTCCGCCGCCGGTCTGGCGCACTGCCACGACCGGCTGACCCCGGGCGGAGTGCTCGCCGTCTGGTCCGCGCAGCCGTCGCCGGCCTTCGAACAGGCGTTGCGGAATGCCGGGTTCAGCGGGGTTAGGACGGAAGAGGTGGCCGTTGCCCGAGGTGTGCCCGACGTGGTCCATCTCGCACTCCGGGCCCTCTGAACCCCCCTCCCGGTATGCACGGCCCGGCGGTGGCACGGGCCAACCGGCACAAGGGCGACGATCCGGTTGCCCGGTGGGTGTGAACTCGTCCCTCCGGGGCAACACCCTGCGTAGCCGGGAGCCCTCCGCTGCCTTTACGCTGCTGACCGGCACACGGGATCACCCACGAAATCCACGAGCGAAGACCGTGCCTTGCGGGGGAATGGCTCCCGCGAGAACGGGCAGGGGCGGGGCGATGGAACAGACACACACCACCCACAACGGCGTCGCGGCCACCCCGGGGGCTCAGCGCCGGGTGCTGGTGGTCGAGGACGACGCCACGATCGTCGACGCCATTTCCGCCCGGCTGCGGGCGGAGGGCTTCCTGGTGCAGACCGCGCTGGACGGCCCCGCGGCCGTGGACGCGGCCGAGGCCTGGCAGCCCGACCTGATGGTGCTCGACATCATGCTTCCGGGCTTCGACGGCCTGGAGGTCTGCCGCCGGGTGCAGGCGCAGCGCCCGGTGCCGGTGCTGATGCTCACCGCACGCGACGACGAGACCGACATGCTGGTCGGGCTCGGGGTCGGCGCCGACGACTACATGACCAAGCCGTTCTCCATGCGGGAGCTGGCCGCCCGGGTGCACGTGCTGCTGCGCCGGGTGGAGCGGGCCGCGCTGGCCGCCGTCACCCCGCGCAGCGGGATACTGCGTCTGGGCGAGCTGGAGATCGACCACGCGCAGCGCCGGGTCCGGGTGCGCGCGGAGGACGTCCACCTCACGCCGACCGAGTTCGACCTGCTGGTCTGCCTCGCCAACACCCCGCGCGCCGTGCTCTCCCGGGAGCAGTTGCTGGCCGAGGTGTGGGACTGGGCGGACGCCTCGGGCACCCGCACGGTCGACAGCCACATCAAGGCGCTGCGCCGGAAGATCGGCGCGGAGCGGATCCGTACGGTGCACGGCGTGGGCTACGCCCTGGAGACTCCGGCGCCATGACCTGGCCAGGGCCCGGAATGCGGCCCTTCTCCATCAAGGCCAAGCTGGGCACGCTCGTCGTGGTCTCGGTGTTCATCACCACCGGGCTGCTGATCGTCGCCCTGCGGACCCGGACCGAGTTCCAGTTCATCACCGTGTTCTCGGTGATCGCGACGCTGCTCATCACCCAGTTCGTGGCGCACGGTCTGACCGCGCCGCTGGACGAGATGAGAGCGGTGGCCCGGTCCATCTCGCACGGCGACTACACGCGCCGGGTGAGCGGCGCCGGGCGGCGGGACGAGCTGGGCGACCTGGCGCAGACGATCAACCGCATGGCGGACGATCTGGAGGCGGAGGACCGGCATCGAAAAGAGCTGGTGGCCAATGTCAGCCATGAACTGCGCACTCCCATCGCGGCGCTGAGAGCCGTACTGGAGAACGTGGTGGACGGGGTGTCCGCCGCCGATCCGGAGACGATGCGCACGGCGCTGAAACAGACGGAGCGGCTGGGCCGGCTGGTCGAGACGCTGCTGGACCTGTCGCGGCTGGACAACGGGGTGGTGGCGCTCAAAGCACGCCGCTTCGAGGTGTGGCCGTATCTCTCGGGCGTACTGAAAGAGGCCAATCTCGCCGCCTCCCAGCGACGCCTGTCGTCGGGCTCGGGCAATCACTCCCGTACGGACGTCCATCTGCATCTGGACGTCTCGCCGCCGGAGCTCACCGCGCACGCGGACGCCGAGCGGCTGCACCAGGTGGTCGCCAACCTCATCGACAACGCGGTCAAGCACAGCCCGCCGCACGGCCGGGTGACGGTGCTCGCGCGGCGCGGGGCCCATCCCGAGTCGCTGGAGCTGGAGGTCGTCGACGAGGGGCCCGGCATCCCGGAGGCGGAGCGCCACCGGGTGTTCGAGCGCTTCAATCGGGGCCAGGCTCCGTCCCCGCACGGTCCGGGCAGCGACGGCGGTACGGGACTGGGGCTTGCCATCGCCCGCTGGGCGGTCGATCTGCACGGCGGCCGGATCGGGGTGGCCGAATCCGCACGGGGCTGCCGCATCCAGGTCACCCTCCCGGGAATCCCCGAGCAGCGCGGTTGACGACGTCGTTGACATAGGGTCGAACCGGAAGGGCACGTTCATCCGTGTCCAGCCAGCAGGGGACCGCAAGGGGATACGGTCGGAAGACCGTACCCACGGTCCTGCGTACCCGAAGTGCAGTGGAACCTCGCTTGTTTCCCGCCATTTCCTGCGCCGAAACCCGCCTTCCGATGTGATGTGCACGACGAAGCACCGGCCCGGCCTGCAAGGAACGGTTCGGGGGGCGTAGCCTTGATTTCCGCTGTCCATCACCTTGTGAAGCGGAAGAGGGCGGTTGCCGCCGTGTCGTCTCAGTCCCCCAGTAACTCGAGCATCTCGACCGACCAAGCCGGACCGGGCACCAACCCGGCCGCGGCGTTCGGCGCCAATGAATGGCTCGTCGACGAGATCTACCAGCAGTACCTCCAGGATCCCAGTTCGGTCGATCGCGCCTGGTGGGACTTCTTCGCCGACTACAAGCCGGGTGCCTCCGGCACGGCGGACAAGCCCGTTCCCGGCGCCGGGGCCCCGGTGACCGAGGCCGCGGCCTCCACCGCCCCGGCCGCGCCCGCTCCGGCGGCCGCT
>NZ_JAAGMH010000006.1:0-32849 GCF_010548505.1 Streptomyces sp. SID14515
CAGTGGAAGCAGTGGCAGTGGCAGTGGCAGTAGTGGTGGCAGTAGTAGTGGCAGTGGTGGTGGTGTTCCGATCGGGCGGCCGATCTGGAACACCCGCACCTACATCCTCGACAACGCCCTGCGCCCCGTCCCCGTCGGCGTCCCCGGAGAGCTCTACCTCGCCGGAATCCAACTCGCCCACGGCTACACCCACCGCCCCGCCCTCACCGCCGAACGCTTCACCGCCAACCCCCACAGCACCACCGGCGAACGCATGTACCGCACCGGCGACATCGCCCGCTGGACCACCGACGGCACCATCGAATACCAAGGCCGCAGCGACGACCAGATCAAACTCCGCGGCTTCCGCATCGAACTCGGCGACATCGAAACCGCACTCACCACCCACCCCCACATCACCCACACCACCGTCCTCCTCCGCGAAGACCAACCCGGCAACAAACAACTCATCGCCTACACCCTCCCCACCCCCGGACACACCCCCCACCCCGACCAACTACGCACCCACGCAGCCACCCACCTCCCCGACCACATGATCCCCGCAGCATTCATCACCCTCACCGAACTCCCCCTCACCGCAAACGGAAAACTCGACCGCAAAGCCCTCCCCGCACCCGACTTCAGCCGCCAAGTCGTCGGCCGCAGCCCCCGCAACCCCCGCGAAGAACTGCTCTGCACCCTCTTCGCCGAAACCCTCAACCTCGACACCGTCACCATCGACGACAACTTCTTCAACCTCGGCGGGCACTCCCTCCTCGCCACCCGCCTCATCAGCCGTATCCGAACCGCCCTCGACACCGAACTCGACGTCCGCACCATCTTCGAAACCCCCACCGTCGCCGGACTCGCCCACCACCTCGACACCACCACCCCCACCACCCGCCCCCACCTCACCCCCCGACCCCGCCCCCACCACACCCCCCTCTCCCCCGCCCAACGCCGCCTCTGGTTCATCAACCGACTGGAGGGCCCCAGCGCCACGTACAACATCCCGCTGGCGGTCCGTCTGCTGGGAACTCTCGATGTGCCGGCCCTGCGCGCGGCGCTGAACGACGTCATCACCCGGCACGAGAGCCTGCGCACCACCTTCCCGGACACCGACGGCCACCCCCGCCAGGAAATCCACACCCCCGAACAGGCGACCGTCGACCTCACCGTCACCGACGTGACCACCGAAGAACTCGACGAACGCATCGGCGCGGCCGCACAGCGGGGCTTCGACCTGGAACGCGATCTGCCGGTGCGTGCCCAGCTGTTCCGTGTCACGCCCGAGGAGCAGGTCCTCCTGCTGGTCATCCATCACATCGCGGGCGACGGATGGTCCATGGCCCCTCTGTCGAAGGACCTGTCCACCGCCTACGCGGCGCGCAGCGCCGGAGCGGCCCCCGCGTGGCAGCCGCTGCCGGTCCAGTACGCCGACTACACCCTCTGGCAGGACGAGATCCTCGGCGACGAGGACGATCAGAACAGCGCCATGGCGCGGCAACTCGACTACTGGCGCCGGACTCTGGACGGCATTCCGGAGGAGCTGGCCCTCCCCACCGACCGGCAGCGTCCGGACGTCTCCGGCCATCAGGGCCGGGTGGTGCCGCTGCATCTGACCCCGCACCTCCACCGGCAGGTCGTGGACACCGCCCGAGCACGCGGCGCAAGCGTGTTCATGGTGATGCAGGCCGCGGTGGCCGCCCTGCTGAACAAGCTCGGCGCCGGCGAGGACATCCCCATCGGCAGCACGATCGCGGGGCGTACGGACGAAGCGCTCGACGACCTCGTCGGCTTCTTCGTCAACACCCTCGTGCTGCGCACCGACCTCTCCGGGAACCCGACCTTCCATGAACTCGTCGACCGGGTGAAGGAGACGGACCTGGCCGCCTACGCCCACCAGGACGTGCCCTTCGAGCGCCTCGTCGACGAACTCAACCCGGAACGCTCGCTGGCCAGGCACCCGCTCTTCCAGGTCATGCTGTCGTTCCAGAACAACGCCGCGGAGCGGACCGACATCCCCGGCACCCGGGTCGAGCCCTACCCCGTGGGCCTGGACATCGCGAAGTTCGACCTCGCCTTCCAGCTCGGTGAGCGCTTCGACGACGACGGAGCGCCCGCGGGTATCGACGGCGGCATCGAGTTCGCCACCGACCTGTTCGACGCGGCCACCGTCACGGCGTTCGCCGAGCGCCTGGTCCGGCTGCTGGAGGGCACCCTGGGGAACCCGGACGCCCCGGTGGCTTCGGTGGACGTGCTGTCGGCCGAGGAGCGGACACACCTCCTCGTCGGGTTGAACCCCACGGCACCCGTCGTGCCGTCGACGACGCTGGTGGCGCTGTTCGAGGCCCAGGTGGCGCGTACGCCGGAAGCCGTCGCCGTGACCAGCGAGGGGACCTCGCTCTCGTACGCGGAGGTCGACGCGCGGGCGAACCGTCTCGCGCGCTGCCTGATCACCCGGGGCGTGGGTCCGGAGCGGCTGGTGGCCCTGGCTCTGCCACGTACCGAGTCGATGATCGTCGCGCTGCTGGCGGTGCTGAAGGCCGGCGCCGCCTACCTGCCCGTCGACCCGGACTACCCGACGGACCGCATCTCCTACATGCTCCAGGACGCACGGCCGACGCTCGTGCTGTCGTCGGCCGAAACAGCCGCGGTGCTCGACTCCGTACAGGTGGACGACGCTTCCCGGCTGGTGCTGGACGACCCCGACGTGGTGCGCATGCTCGCCGCCCAGCCCGCGACGCCCGTCACCGACGCGGAACGGACGACCGCGCTCTCGCCCCTGCACCCGGCGTACGTCATCTACACGTCGGGCTCCACGGGCCGCCCCAAGGGCGTGATGATCCCTCACCAGAACGTGGTGCGTCTCTTCCGCGCCACCGAGGGCTGGTTCGGCTTCGGTGCGGACGACGTGTGGACCATGTTCCACTCGTACGCCTTCGACTTCTCCGTGTGGGAGATCTGGGGTCCGCTGCTGTACGGCGGACGGCTGGTGATGGTCCCGTACGAGACCAGCCGGTCGACCCGGGACTTCCGGGCCCTGCTGGCGGAGACCGGGGTGACGGTGCTCAATCAGACGCCGTCCGCGTTCTACCGGCTCGTCCAGGAGGAGCAGGAAAATCCCGCGGCGGGTGAACTCGCGCTGCGTACCGTGGTCTTCGGCGGCGAGGCACTGGACCTGCGGCGGCTGGAGGACTGGTACGGGAACCACCCGGACACCGCCCCCAGGCTCGTCAACATGTACGGCATCACCGAGACCACCGTGCACGTCACCTATCGCGCGCTGGACCGGCAGAGTGCCGCCACGCTCGGCGGGAGCGTCATCGGCGAAGCCATTCCCGACCTCCAGGTGTACGTACTGGACACGGGGCTGCGTCCGGTTCCGCCCGGCGTGCCCGGTGAGCTGTACGTCGCGGGCGCAGGCCTCGCCCGGGGCTACCTGAACCGTCCGGGCCTCTCCTCCGAGCGCTTCGTGGCCTGCCCCTTCGGCGCCCCGGGCACGCGGATGTACCGCACCGGCGACGTCGTGCGCTGGACCGTCGACGGCGAGCTGGAGTACCACGGGCGCGCGGACGACCAGGTCAAGATCCGCGGATTCCGGATCGAACTCGGCGAGATCGAGGCCGCGTTGTCCTCGTACGGGCCGGTCGCGCAGGCCACCGTCCTGGTCCGGGAGGACCAGCCTGGCGTCAAGCGTCTGATCGCCTACGCAGTCCCGGCCGCCGGGCAGAGTCTCGACACCGACCTGCTGCGCACCCATGTGGCCTCCGCCCTGCCCGACTACATGGTCCCCGCAGCGTTCGTCACGCTCGACGAGCTCCCCCTGACCGCGAACGGGAAGCTGGACCGCAAGGCGCTGCCGGAACCCGACTTCAACGCCCAGGCCACCGGCCGCGGGCCGCGTGACACGCGCGAGGAGACCCTCTGCGCTCTCTTCGCCGACGTCCTCGGCCTCGACACCGTCGGCATCGACGACAGCTTCTTCGAGCTCGGCGGCGACAGCATCGTCTCCATCCAGCTCGTCAGCCGCGCCCGTGCGGCCGGGCTCGTCCTCACGCCGCGCGACATCTTCCAGCACCGCACGGTCGAGGCACTCGCCGCGATCGCCACGGGTGTCGACGACGACACCGACTCCGCGGCACAGGACCCGGGCGCGGGGACCGGCGACCTGCCGGCGACCCCGATCATGCACTGGCTCGCCCGGACCGGCGGCGCCACCGACGGGTTCAACCAGGCCATGGTCGTACAGACTCCGGTCGGTGCGGATCTCCGCACACTCACCGCTGCCCTTCAGACGCTCCTGGACCACCACGACATGCTGCGTCTTCGGACGGCGCGGTCCGAGGGAGCCGACTGGAACCTCTCCGTCCGGGCCGAGGGGGCCGTCGACGCCCACGATGTCCTCCGGCGGGTCGACGCCTCAGGCGTCCACGGCGACGACCTGCGGGAGCTCATCTCCGCGGAGTCGCGTGCGGCCCGGGGCGCTCTCGACCCGGACCAGGGCTCGACACTCCGGGCCGTGTGGTTCGACGGAGGTCCGGGCAACGCCGGACGTCTGCTTCTGATGGCACACCACCTGGTGGTGGACGGTGTCTCCTGGCGCATCCTGCTTCCGGATCTGGCGACCGCCTACCGGGCGGCCGCCGCCGGTGACACGGCGGACCTTCCCGCGGTGGGGACACCGTTCCGTACCTGGGCGCAGGGCCTCGTCGAGGCCGCCTCCACCGAGGCGCGCACCGCGGAACTGGACACCTGGACCGCCATGCTCGGGGCCGAGGACCCCCAGCTCGGCAGCCGCCCTCTCGACCCCCGCAGGGACACCGCGGCCACCGCACGGAGCCTCTCCCTCACGCTCCCTCCGCAGCTCACCGAACCCCTGCTCACCACTGTGCCCGCCGCCTTCCACGCGGGCGTCAACGACGTCCTTCTCACCGCCTTCGCGCTGGCGGTCGCCGACTGGCGACGCGGCCGGAGCCTGGAGGGCGACCGGGTCCTGGTCGACCTCGAAGGACACGGCCGCGAAGAGCTCGTCCCCGGCGCGGATGTCTCGCGTACGGTCGGCTGGTTCACCAGCCTCTATCCGGTCAGCCTCAACCCCGGTGTCGCACCGGCACAGTGGCCCGAGGTGTGGGACGGTGGCGCCGTCGTGGGCGACGCCCTCAAGGCGGTCAAGGAACAACTGCGTTCGCTGCCGGACAATGGCGCCGGATACGGGCTGCTGCGTCACCTCAACCCGGAGACCGGAAAGGCCCTCGGCGCGCTGCCCGCACCGCAGATCGCCTTCAACTACCTCGGCCGCTTCGAGCTCGGCGACGGGACCTCGACGGCATCGGACTGGGAGCTGGTGCCCGACACGGACACCGGTGACGGCCGCGACCCCGACGGTCTGCTGGCTCACGCCCTCGAACTGAACGCCCTGACCGTGGACAGCGTCGAAGGCGGCTCGCTGGTCGCCAACTGGAGCTGGGCCGGGGAACTGTTCGACGAGGACGAGGTCCGCGCACTGGCGGACACCTGGTTCCGCGCGCTCGAAGCCGTCGTCACGCACGCCGCGGGTTCCCGCGTCGGCGGCCACACCCCGTCCGACTTCGACCTCGTGGCGCTGACACAGGCCGAGGTCGACGGACTCGCGCGGTACGGCGAGGCGGCCGACGTGCTGCCGCTCGCACCGTTGCAGCAGGGACTGCTCTTCCACGCCCTCTACGACGAGAACGGCTCGGACGTCTACAACGTCCAGATGGCCTTCGGCTTCGAGGGCGAGCTGAACAGCTCCGCCCTGCGCGCGGCCGCGGCCGAGCTGCTGCGCCGGCACGCCAATCTGCGCGCCGGATTCCACTCGCGGGAGAACGGCGATCCGGTTCAGGTGATCCCCCAGCAGGTCGATCTGCCGTGGACCGAGGTGGACTTGAGCGGACTGCCGGAGGAAGAGCGCGAAGCTGAGCTGGCCCGCCTGGTCGGCGAGGACCGTGTCCGGCGCTTCGACCTGACGGCTCCCCCGCTGATGCGTTTCACGCTCGTGACCCTGGGCACCGGCCGTCATCGGTTCCTGGTCACCAACCACCACATCCTGTTGGACGGCTGGTCGACACCGGTACTGCTGGACGAGCTCTTCGCGCTGTACGCCACGCAGGGCGACGCCTCGGGCCTGCCCCGGGTGACCCCGTACCGCGACTATCTCGCATGGCTCACCGAGCAGGACCGTACGGAGGCCGAGGCTGCCTGGGCGAACGAGTTCAGCGGCCTGGAGGAGCCGACGCTGCTGGCCGGCCCCGCCGATGACCAGGACTTCGCCCTTCCGGAGCGCCTGGTGGTCGAACTCTCCACGGACGAGACGGCGCTTCTGCTCGCCCGGTGCCGTCAGCTCGGCGTCACCACGAACACCGCCGTACAGACTGCCTGGGCCATGCTGCTCGGCCATCTGACGGGCCGCGACGACGTGGTGTTCGGCGCGACGGTCTCGGGCCGTCCGGCGGACATCCCCGGTATCGAGTCCATGGTGGGGCTGTTCATCAACACCCTGCCGGTACGGGTCGTGCTCGACCCGTCCGAGTCACTGGGCGGCCTCGTCCGCCGCGTCCAGGAGCAGCAGACCGCGCTGCTCCCCTACCACCACATCGGTCTGAACGACGTGCAACGGCTCACCGGGCACAGTGAACTCTTCGACACGCTGGTCGTGTTCGAGAACTATCCGATCGACGACGAGACGCTGGAGCAGGGCAGCAAGGGCCTGCACATCGTCTCCGGTACGAGCCGCGATGCCACTCACTACCCGCTCAGCCTCATCGCCGCCCAGACCGAGTCCGCCTTCGAGCTCCGCCTCGACTTCCGCCCCGACCGCTTCGACCGCACGCACGTGGCGGCGATCGGGGAGCAGCTCCGGGATCTGCTGGTCAGCTCGATCACCGAGACCGAACTGCCCGTTGGCCGTAGGAGTCTGCTCTCTGCGGTGGAGCGTGGGTGGGTGGTCGAGGGATGGAACGCGACCGACCACACGGTGACACCGGGAACCCTGGTCTCCGGGTTCGAGGATCAAGTGGCCCGCACCCCGGACGCGACCGCCGTCCTCTTCGAGGACCAGGCTGTCACATATGCGGAACTGGACACCCGGGCGAACCAGCTCGCGCACGCACTGGTGGCCCGGGGAGTGGGGCCGGGAACGTTCGTCGCGGTCGCC
Source organism: Streptomyces sp. SID14515 (assembly GCF_010548505.1). NCBI lineage: Bacteria > Bacillati > Actinomycetota > Actinomycetes > Kitasatosporales > Streptomycetaceae > Streptomyces > Streptomyces sp. SID14515. The sequence continues at coordinate 7,157 of NZ_JAAGMH010000006.1, forward strand.
GCCCCCCGCTCCGTGGAACTGGTCACCGCCCTCTACGCCGTCCTGAAAGCGGGCGCCGCGTACGTACCGGTCGACCCGGACTACCCGGCCGACCGCATCAGCACCATCCTCCAGGACGCCACCCCCGCACTCCTCCTCACCACCACCAGCACCGCCCCGCAACTGCCCACGACACCAGTGCCGCAACTGCTGCTGGACACCGACCAGGGCCGGGGCACCGAACACCCCGCACACCGCCCCGACGTGACGGTCGCACCGAACGCACCCGCCTACGTGATCTTCACATCCGGTTCCACCGGACGCCCCAAGGGCGTCGTGGTCGGACACGACGCGATCAACAACCGCCTCGCCTGGATGCAGGACACCTACCAACTCGACACCACCGACCGGGTCCTGCAGAAAACACCCTCAGGCTTCGACGTCTCCGTCTGGGAATTCTTCTGGCCCCTGCGCACCGGCGCGACCCTCGTCCTCGCCCGCCCCGAAGGCCACAAAGACCCCGCCTACCTCACCACCCTCATCCAGAACACCGGCATCACCACCGCCCACTTCGTGCCCTCCATGCTCCAGGCCTTCCTCACCGAACCCACCACCCCCCACTGCACCACCCTGCGCCGGATCATCTCCTCCGGCGAAGCCCTCCCCACCGACACCGCCCACCGCTTCCACACCCAACTCCCCACCACCCAACTCCACAACCTCTACGGCCCCACCGAAGCCGCCGTCGACGTCACCGCCCACCACACCACCACCACCAGCAGCAGTGGAAGTGACACCACCAGTAGTGGTGGCAGTGGAAGCAGTGGCAGTGGCAGTGGCAGTAGTGGTGGCAGTAGTAGTGGCAGTGGTGGTGGTGTTCCGATCGGGCGGCCGATCTGGAACACCCGCACCTACATCCTCGACAACGCCCTGCGCCCCGTCCCCGTCGGCGTCCCCGGAGAGCTCTACCTCGCCGGAATCCAACTCGCCCACGGCTACACCCACCGCCCCGCCCTCACCGCCGAACGCTTCACCGCCAACCCCCACAGCACCACCGGCGAACGCATGTACCGCACCGGCGACATCGCCCGCTGGACCACCGACGGCACCATCGAATACCAAGGCCGCAGCGACGACCAGATCAAACTCCGCGGCTTCCGCATCGAACTCGGCGACATCGAAACCGCACTCACCACCCACCCCCACATCACCCACACCACCGTCCTCCTCCGCGAAGACCAACCCGGCAACAAACAACTCATCGCCTACACCCTCCCCACCCCCGGACACACCCCCCACCCCGACCAACTACGCACCCACGCAGCCACCCACCTCCCCGACCACATGATCCCCGCAGCATTCATCACACTCACCGAACTCCCCCTCACCGCGAACGGGAAGCTGGACCGCAAAGCCCTCCCCGCACCCGACTTCAGCCGCCAAGTCGTCGGCCGCAGCCCCCGCAACCCCCGCGAAGAACTGCTCTGCACCCTCTTCGCCGAAACCCTCAACCTCGACACCGTCACCATCGACGACAACTTCTTCAACCTCGGCGGCGACAGCATCGTCTCCATCCAGCTGGTCAGCCGCGCCCGTGCGGCCGGGCTCGTCTTCACACCGCGTGACGTCTTCCAGCAGCGCACCGTCGAGGCGCTCGCCGCCATCGCGGTGGCCTCCGACGGCAGCGCGGTCGACACCCCGAACGACCCCGAAGCGGGGACCGGTGACCTCCCGGCGACGCCGATCATCCACTGGCTGTCCGAGGCAGGCGGCGAGATCGACGGCTTCTACCAGGCCATGGTCGTCCGGACGCCCGCCACCGCCACCGTGGAGACACTCACCACGACGCTCCAGTCCCTCATCGACCACCACGACATCCTGCGCCTGCGGACCACGCGGACCGAGGGCCGCCCATGGACGTTCACCGTCCGGCCCAAGGGTGACGTCGACGCCGCGTGGATCCTGCGCCGCGTCGACACCGCCGGCGTCCACGGCGGCGAACTGCGCAGCCTGATGGCGAAGGAGACCAAGCCGGCTCAGGACGCACTCGCGCCCGACGACGGTGTCGTGCTCCAGGCCGTCTGGTTCGACGGTGGTCCGGGCGTCGAAGGGCGCCTGCTCCTGATGGCGCACCACCTGGTCGTGGACGGAGTCTCCTGGCGCATACTCCTCCCGGATCTCGCCACCGCGCACGATGCGGCCGAGGCCGGACGCGAGCCCGACTTCGGACAGCCCGGAACCTCCTACCGCGGCTGGGCCCAGGGGCTGGTCGAGGCCGCCTCCACCGAGGCGCGCACCGCGGAGCTGGACACCTGGACCGCCATGCTCGGGGCCGAGGACCCGCTGCTCGGCAACCGTCCTCTCGACCCGGACCGGGATACCGCGGCCACCAGTCGCGCGCTCTCCGTGGAACTTCCCCCTCATCTCACCGAGCCTCTGCTCACCACCGTTCCCGCCGTCTTCCACGCGGGTGTCAACGACATCCTCCTCACCGGCTTCGCACTGGCCGTCGCCGACTGGCGACGTCGCCGCGGGCAGAACACCACCGGGACGCTCATCGACCTGGAGGGGCACGGCCGTGAGGAACTCGTCCCCGGCACCGACATCTCCCGCACCATCGGCTGGTTCACCAGCCTCTACCCCGTACACCTCTCCCCCGGCGTCACCGAAGACGCCTGGGAAGAGATCCGGACCGGCGGCCCCGCCGTCGGCAACGCCGTCAAGAGCATCAAGGAACAGCTCAGGGCCCTGCCCGACAACGGCGCCGGCTACGGCCTCCTCCGCCACCTCAACCCCGACACCGCACCCACCCTCGCCGCCCTCCCCACCCCCCAGATCAGCTTCAACTACCTGGGCCGCTTCGAACTGGCCGGCAAGAAGGGCGGCTCCGGCGGGACGACCGCCTGGTCCCCCGCTCCCGAGGCGGACAGCGGGGTGAGCGGCGGCAGCGACGACGGCATGCGGCTCAGGTACGCGTTCGTCCTCAGTGCCGCGGCGATCGACGGACCCGACGGGCCCACCCTGACGGCCGGCTGGTCCTGGCCGCGGGAACTGATCGACGAGGAAGACGTACGCGACCTGGCGGAGAGCTGGTTCCGGGCCCTGGAAGCGATCGTCACGCACGCCGAAGGGCCGGACGCCGGCGGTCGCACCGCCTCCGACTTCTCGCTCGGAGGCCTGTCGCAGGACGAGATCGCCGAGTTCGAAGACGACTTCCTGCTCTGAGCGGAGATCACTGATGCCGAAGGAAAACGCAATGACGAAGTCCGGTCTCGAAGATGTTCTCCCGCTCTCGCCCATGCAGCAGGGGCTGCTGTTCCACTCGATGTACGACGAGGACGACGCCGACGTCTACACCATCCAGCTCAGCTTCGCGATCGAGGGTGAGCTGGACGCGGAAGCCCTGCGCCGGGCCGCTGCCGGCGTGTTGCGCCGGCACGCGAGTCTGCGAGCCGGATTCCGGCCCCGTAAGAACGGCGAACCGGTCCAGCTGATCTCCCGCGAAGTGGAACTGCCGTGGGCCGATGCCGATCTGCGTGGTCTGTCCGACGCCGAACGCGAACGGGAACTGGACCGGCTGATCGCCGAGGACCGCGCCCGCCGGTTCGACCTGGCCCGTCCTCCGCTGGTGCGCTTCACCCTCATCAGGGTCGGGCAGGACCGCTACCGGTTCCTGGTGACGCACCATCACATCCTGTTGGACGGATGGTCGTTCGCCCGTGTTCTGGGCGAGCTGTTCGAGCTCTACGGCACCGGCGGTGACGATTCCGGGCTGCCTCGTGTGACGCCGTACCGCGAGTACCTCGGCTGGCTGGACCGGCAGGACCGCCCGGCCGCCGAAGCGGCCTGGCGGCATTCCCTGGCGGGCCTCGACGGGCCCTCGCTGCTCGCCACCGGAAGCCGGAGCACCTCGCTCAGCCGGGGGCAGCTCACCGTGGAACTGTCGGCCGAGCGGACCGCGGCGCTCGGCCGGGCCGCCCGGCGGGCGGGGGTGACGGTCAACACCGTGGTCCAGGCGGCCTGGGCCATGGTGCTGGGGCGGTTGGCCGGCCGCGACGACGTGGTGTTCGGTGCGACGGTCTCGGGCCGTCCGGCCGACATCCCCGGGGTCGAGTCGATGGTGGGTCTGTTCATCAACACCCTGCCGGTCAGGGTCCGCATCGATCCCTCCGAGAGCCTGAACGATCTGCTGGCCCGGATCCAGGACGAGCAGTCGGAGCTGATGCCTCACCAGCACCTGGGGCTCAACGAGATCCAGCGACTGAGCGGGCACAGCGAACTCTTCGACTCGATCCTCGTCTTCGAGAACTTCCCGGTCGACTCGCAGAGCCTCCAGAAGTCCTCCGGTGCGCTCGGCATCGTGGCGAGCGAGAACCGCGACGACACGCACTACCCGCTCACCATCGCCGTACTCGTCGGCGAGACCATGGAACTCGCCCTGGCCTACCAGCCGGATGTGCTGGATCCCGCGCTGGCGCGGTCTCTCGCCGACAGCCTCGTGCTTCTTCTCAGCACGGTCGACGAGGACGCCGAGCGTCCGGTCGGGCTGCGGCAGTTCGGCTCCCCCGAGCAGAACGCGCTGCTGCTGGCGCAGAGCACGGGACCCGTGCTGGAGTTGCCGGCCGAGGAGACGCTGCACGGCCTGCTGGAGTCGCAGGCGGCACTCACCCCGGACGCCACGGCTCTGGTGTGCGGCACGGAGCGGCTGACGTTCGCGGAGCTCAACGGCCGCGCCAACCGCATGGCCCGACTGCTCGTCGAGCGGGGGGCCGGGCCCGAGCGGGTCGTGGCGCTCTCGCTGCCCCGCTCGGCGGACCTGGTCGTGGCCCTGTACGCGGTGCTCAAGTCGGGCGCCGGGTATCTGCCCCTGGACCCGGAGTACCCGGCCGACCGGGTGGCGTACCTCTTCGACGACGCTGCTCCGGCGTGCCTGATCACGCATCACGGCACCGCGGCGGGTCTGCCCGACGTGGCGGCCGGGACACCACGGGTCGTCCTGGACGACCCCGCGGTCGAGCGGGCCCTGGCCGGTCTGCCGGACAAGGACCTCGTCCAGGCCGACCGGATCGCCCCGGTGGGGGCCGACCACCTCGCGTACGTGATCTACACCTCGGGTTCGACGGGCCGGCCCAAGGGTGTGGCGGTCGAGCACCGCAACGCCGTGAGCCTCTTCCACAGTCAGCGGGCCCAGCTCTTCCGGCCCGGGTCACAGGCGCTGGGTGACCGGCGGGTGCGCGCCGGTGTCACGGCGGCCTTCACCTTCGACGCGTCGGTCAACGGTCTGATCTGGATGCTGGACGGCCATGAGCTGCACGTCATCGACGACGAGGTGCGCCGGGACCCGGAGCAGATGGTCGGCTACGTGCGGCAGCAGCGCCTCGACTTCGTCTTCTCCACGCCGACCTATCTGCGGCAGCTGCTGGCGGCCGGGCTGATGGATGCCGCCGAGCACCGCCCGCGTCTGCTGGAGATCGGCGCCGAGGCGACCGACGACGCTCTCTGGCAGGAGATGCGGGAACTGCCCGACGTATCCGCCTTCAACTACTACGGCCCGACCGAATGCACCGTCGTCACCCTCTGCCTCCCCTTCGCGGAGAGCGAGAAGCCCCTGATCGGCAGGGCGCTGGGGAACACCCGGGCCTATGTCCTCGACAGCCGGCTGCGGCTGCTTCCCGCGGGCATGGCGGGCGAGCTGTACATCGCGGGACCGCAGGTGACTCGCGGCTATCTCGGGCGCTCGGCGCTGACATCCGAGCGGTTCGTGGCGGACCCGTACGGCGTCCCGGGCGAGCGGATGTACCGTACCGGCGATGTCGTGCGCCGCACGGCCGACGGGCTGCTGGAGTACCTGGGGCGCGCGGACGACCAGGTGAAGATCCGCGGCTTCCGCATCGAGCTCGGCGAGATCGACTCGGTGCTGACGGGCCACCGGTCGGTCGCGCACAGCGCGGTGGTGGTGCGGGAGGACCAGCCCGGCGTCAAGCGCCTCGTCGCCTATGTCGTCCCGGCCGGCCGGAGCGCCGACACCGAGGTGCTGCGCGCCCATGTGTCGGACCGGGTGCCGGAGTACATGGTGCCGTCGGCGTTCGTCGTCCTGGACGCCCTGCCGATGACCGCCAACGGGAAGCTGGACCGCAAGGCACTGCCCGCACCCGACTTCAGCCGCCAGGTCGTCGGCCGCGGCCCGCGCACCCCGCGCGAGGAACTGCTCTGCGGGCTGTTCGCGGAGGTTCTCGGCCTGCCGGAGGTCGGTATCGACGACAGCTTCTTCGAGCTCGGTGGCGACAGCATCATCTCGATCCAGCTCGTCAGCCGGGCCCGCCGTGCGGGACTGGCTCTCACGCCCCGTGACGTCTTCCAGCTGCGGACCGTGGAGGCGCTGGCCGCCTCCGCACAGCTCTCCGACGAGGCGGGGAGCAGCACCTCCGAAGGGTCCGGGCCGGACAGCGCGACGGGCGCGGTGCCGCTGACGCCGATCATTCACCATCTGCGGGAGACCGGCGGTCCCGTGGACGGGTTCAACCAAGCCATGATGATGCAGGTCCCGGGCGACTACGACCTCGGGACGCTGACCAAGGCGTTCCAGGGGGTGCTCGACCACCACGACGCGCTGCGGTTGCGGCTGGACAGGACGCCGGACGGCACCTGGTCGCTGGAGGTTCCCCCCCGGGGCGCTGTCCGGGCCGAGGATGTCGTGCGGCGGGCCGACGCGCGTGCCGTGCCTCTGAGCGAGGCCGCGCAGGCCGCCCAGGAGCGGCTGTCCCCCGGCGACGGGGTGATGGTGCAGGTGGTGTGGCACGACGCGGGGCCCGACGCTCCCGGGCAGGTTCTTTTCATGGCGCATCACCTCGTCGTGGACGGAGTGTCCTGGCGCATCCTGATGCCCGATCTCGTCGCCGCGTACGAGGCGGTCTCGGCCGGCCGTGAGCCGGACCTGGAGCCGGTGGGCACCTCGTTCCGCGCCTGGGCCGACGGGCTGGTGCGGGCGGCCGGGGAGCGTACCGGCGAGCTGGACATCTGGACCGCCATGCTCCAGGGCGAGGATCCCCTGCTCGGCTCCCGCCCGCTCGACGCGCGCCGTGACGTCGTGGCGACGTCCGGGGGCCTGTCGGTCTCGCTGCCCGCCGACATCACGCGGGCGCTGCTGTCCCAGGTGCCCGCGGCGTTCCACGCGGGCGTCAACGACGTACTGCTCACCGGCTTCGCACTGGCGGTGACGGACTGGCAGCGGCGGCGGGGCCGCGACTGCTCCAGCGCGTTGATCGACCTGGAGGGGCACGGCCGTGAGGAACTCGTCCCCGGCACCGACATCTCCCGCACCATCGGCTGGTTCACCAGCCTCTACCCCGTACACCTCTCCCCCGGCGTCACCGAAGACGCCTGGGAGGACGTATGGACCGGCGGCCCCGCCGTCGGCAACGCCGTCAAGAGCATCAAGGAACAGCTCAGGGCCCTGCCCGACAACGGCGCCGGCTACGGCCTACTCCGCCACCTCAACCCCGACACCGCACCCACCCTCGCCGCCCTCCCCACCCCCCAGATCAGCTTCAACTACCTGGGCAGGCTGGGCGGTTCGGCCTCCGAGGAGGAAGGCGACTCCGGGAGCGGGCTGGGCGGAGCCGCCGACCCCCAGATGCCGCTGACCCACGCGCTGACGCTCAACTCGATGGCACGGGAGACGCCCCAGGGGCCGTCCCTGGTCGCCAACTGGTCCTGGCCGCGGGAGCTGTTCGACGAGGACGAGGTGCGGGACCTGGCCCAGACCTGGTTCCGCGCCCTGCGGGCGATCGTCACGCACGCCGAAGGGCCGGGTACGGGCGGCCACACGCCGTCCGACCTCTCGCTGGTCCGGCTGGCGCAGAGCGAGATCGACGAACTGGAGGCCGGGCAGCCGAAGCTGGCGGACGTTCTGCCGCTCGCCCCGCTCCAGGAAGGTCTGCTCTTCCACGCCCTCTACGACCAGCAGGGCTACGACGTCTACACCGTCCAGTTCTCCTTCGAGATCGGCGGTGAGCTGGACGGCGCGGCGCTCCGGGCGGCCGCGGACGCCCTCCTCAAGCGCCACGCCAACCTGCGGGCCGGGTTCCGGACTCTGGACAACGGGGAGGCCGTCCAGGTGATCCCGGCCGAGGTGAGGCTGCCGTGGTCCGAGCTCGACCTCAGTGGTCTGTCTCCATCGCGCCGTGAGGCCGAGCTGGCCCGTCACCTGGACGAGGACCGCAACCGGCGCTTCGATCTGACCGCTCCCCCGCTGGTGCGGTTCAGTCTGGTCGCCCTCGGTGAGGGGCAGCACCTCTTCACGATCACCAACCACCACATCCTGCTGGACGGCTGGTCCTACCCGGTGCTGCTGGGAGAGTTGTTCGAGCTGTACGCCGCGCAGGGGGACGACTCCGCTCTACCCCGGGTGGCCCCTTACCGGGACTACCTCGTCTGGCTGGCCAAGCAGGACCGCGGTGCTGCCGCGGAGGCGTGGACCCGGGCGCTCGACGGCCTCGACGAGCCGACGCTGCTGGCGCCGGTGGACCCCGGGCGGTTGCCGGTCGTCCCGGAGCGGATCTCGCGGGAGCTGTCACCGGAGTTCGCGGTGGCCCTGCGTGAGAGGGCCCGTGAACACGGCGTCACGCTGAACACGCTCATGGGGGTCGCCTGGGCCATCACCCTGGGGCACCTGACCGGCCGGGACGACGTGGTGTTCGGCACCACGGTGTCGGGCCGGCCGCCGGAGATCCCGAACATCGAGTCGATGGTGGGGCTGTTCATCAACACCCTGCCGGTACGGGTCCGGCTCGACCCCGCCGAAACGGTGGGCGACCTCCTGCGCCGCGTCCAGGACCAGCAGTCCGAGCTGATGGCCCACCAGCACGTGGGGCTCACCGACATCCGGGAGATGACCGGGTTGGGCGAGCTCTTCGACACGATCCTCGTGTACGAGAACTACCCGGTGGACAACGAGGCGATGGCCCAGTCGCTCGGCGATCTGACGGTTCGGGGCACCGAGCCCCTCGACGCCACGCACTACCCGATCGGCGTCACGGTGATGCCGATGGGCGAACGGCTGCTGGTGCGGGCGGACTACCGCGGCGATGTCTTCGCTCCGGAAGCCGCCGAACGCGTCCTCGGTCACCTGCTGCGGGTGGCCGAGGCGATGACCGATCCGCTGCGTCCGGTGCGCGAGCTCGATGTGCTGTCCGACGCCGAGCGCCGCCGGCAGCTCGTCGACTGGAACGACACGGCCCGCGACGTGCCCGACGAGGTCCTCGCGGAGCTGTTCGAGGCCCAGGCCGCGCGGACACCCGACGCCGACGCGCTGCTGTCCGGCGGCACACGCCTGTCCTACGCGCAGCTCAACACCCGGGCCAATCGGCTGGCACGGCTCCTGATCGCCCGCGGGGTCGGACCGGGGAGTTACGTGGCGGTGGCCCTGCCGCGGACCGCGGAGCTGCCGATCGCTCTGCTCGCGGTGGCCAAGACCGGCGCGGCGTACCTGCCGATCGATCCGGACTACCCGGCGGACCGGGTCTCGTACATCTTCTCGGACGCGCGGCCCGTCTGTGTGATCGCCGGCACGAGCACGGCGACGGGACTGCCGGTGGACCCCTCCGACCTGGTCGTCGTCGACGACGGGACCACGCAGGCCGCTCTGGCGGCCCTCTCGGGGGAGGACCTGGCCGCCGTGGAGCGGACCGGTCCGCTCTCGCCCGCGAGCCCGGCGTACGCCATCTACACCTCCGGTTCCACGGGCCGGCCCAAGGGTGTCGTGGTGTCGGCCGGGAACCTGGTCAACTTCCTCTTCGCCATGCGTGAGCGGGTGTCTCCGCAGCCGTCCGACCGGCTGCTCGCCGTGACGACGGTGGCGTTCGACATCGCGGGACTTGAGCTGTATTTGCCGCTGGTCTGCGGAGCGTCGGTGGTGATCGCCGCCTCGGACGAGGTCCGGGACACCGCGCTCCTCGCCGAGCTGGTGAGGAGCACGGGGGCGACCATCCTGCAGGCGACCCCTTCGCTCTGGCAGAGTCTGGTCACCGAGCGCCCCGAAGCCGTGCGCGGCCTGCACATGCTGGTCGGCGGGGAGGCACTGCCCGCCCCGCTGGCCCGGGCGATGGCCGAGCTCGGTTCCCGGGTCGTCAACCTCTACGGCCCGACGGAGACGACCATCTGGTCCGCCGCCGCCGAGGTCTTCGCCGAGGGCGACCCGTCCATCGGGCGTCCCATCGCCAACACCCAGGTGTATGTGCTGGACGCCGGGCTGCGGTTGATGCCGGCGGGCATACCGGGAGAGCTCTACATCGCGGGAGAGGGAGTCGCACACGGGTACCGCGGTCGGCCGGGCCTGACCGCCGAGCGCTTCGTCGCCAGCCCCTTCGGCACCGCGGGCGAGCGGATGTACCGCACCGGCGACCTGGTGAAGTGGCGGCCGGACGGACAGCTGGAATTCGTGGGCCGCGTCGATCACCAGGTGAAGATCCGCGGTTTCCGGATCGAACTGGGCGAGATCGAGAGCGCCGTCGCCGCCCATCCGGCCGTCGGCCAGGTCACGGCGCTGGTCAGGGAGGACCGGCCGGGCGACAAGCGTGTGGTGGCCTACGTCGTGCCCGCGCGGAGCGATGAGGAGCCGGACGCCGACGAGCTGCGGAGCCGGGCGGCGCTGACGCTTCCGGAATACATGCTGCCCTCGGCCTTCGTGGTACTGAAGTCGTTCCCGCTGACGCCGAACGGAAAGCTGGACCGCAAGGCCCTGCCCGCGCCCGACTTCGGCAGCCTGGCCTCGTCCCGCGACCCCCGGAACCCGCGTGAGGAGGTCCTCTGCACGCTCTTCGCGGAGATCCTCGGCCTGGAGACCGTAGGAATCGACGACAGCTTCTTCCAGCTCGGGGGCCACTCCCTCCTCGCCACCCGCCTGGTCAGCCGCGTCCGTACGGTGTTCGACGTCGAACTCGCGGTGCGCGAGATCTTCGAACAGCCGACCGTCGCCGGGCTCGCGCAGCGCCTGGACACCGCCGACGGCTCCCGTCAGGCGCTGGGCGTGATGCGGCGTCCGGCGGAGATCCCGTTGTCGCCGGCCCAGCGGCGGCTGTGGTTCCTCAACCGCTTCGAGGGGCCGAACGCCGCGTACAACATTCCGCTCGCCACCAGGCTGCTCGGCGACGTGGACCCCGCTGCCCTCCAGGCCGCGCTGCGCGATGTGGTGGACCGTCACGAGAGTCTGCGGACGGTCTTCCCCGACACCGACGGCCGCCCCCGCCAGGACATCCTCAGCTCCACGGCGACCGCCCTGGAGCTGCCGGTCACGGTGGTGTCCTCGGAGGAACTGGACGGCGCGGTGGGCGCCGCGGCCCGGGAGGGCTTCGACCTGGCGCGGGACATCCCGCTGCGGGCGCGGCTCTTCCGGGTCTCCGCCGACGAGCACGTGCTGCTGATCGTGGTGCACCACATCGCGGGCGACGGCTGGTCGCTGACGCCCCTGGCACGGGATGTGGCGACGGCTTACCGGGCGCGGCTGTCCGGGGCGGCACCGGAGTGGGAACCGCTGCCGGTCCAGTACGCGGACTACACGCTGTGGCAGCGGCAGGTGCTGGGCGAGGAGAGCGATCCGGCCGGCGCGCTGGCCGGACAGCTGGACTACTGGCGTGCGGCGCTGGCGGATCTCCCGGAGGAGATACCGCTGCCCATGGACCGGCCCCGGCCGCCGGTGGTGGACTACCGGGGCCGGACGATTCCGCTGCGGCTGCCCGCGCACATCCATCAGCGGGTGGTGGACCTGGCGCACGCGTGCGGTGCGAGTGTGTTCATGGTGATGCAGGCCGCGGTCGCGGCCCTGCTGGGCAAGCTGGGCGCCGGGGACGACATCCCGCTCGGCAGCGTGATCGCGGGCCGCACCGACGAGGCGCTGGACGATGTCGTCGGCTTCTTCGTCAACACGCTGGTCCTGCGCACCGACCTCTCGGGCAATCCGTCCTTCCGCGAGCTCGTCGAACAGGCCAGGGCGACCGACCTGGCCGCCTACGCCCACCAGGACGTGCCCTTCGAGCGCCTGGTGGAGGAGCTCAACCCGGTCCGTTCCATGGCCAGGCACCCCCTTTTCCAGGTCATGCTGGTGTTCCAGAACAACGCGACCGTGCAGACCGAGGTGCCCGGGGCCCGGATGATCCCGTACCCGACGGGCACGGACGTCGCCAAGTTCGACCTGTCGTTCCAGTTCGGCGAGCGGCTGGGCCCGGACGGCGCCCCGGCGGGCATCGAGGGCAGCATCGAGTTCGCGCTGGAGCTCTTCGACCCGGAGACGGTCGAGGCGCTGGCCGTGCGGCTGGAGCGGTTCCTCGACGTGGTGACCGCCGATCCCGCGCGCGCTGTCGCAGGTGTCGACGTCCTCACCCCGCAGGAGCGGCGGACGATTCTGGTCGAGTGGAACGACACCGAGCGGCCCGTCGAACCGGTCACCCTGCCCGGGCTCTTCGAGGCCCAGGTGTCCCGCACCCCGTCGGCGGTCGCCGTGGACGCCGGGCATCTCAGGCTCACCTACGCGGAGCTGAACGAGCGCGCCAACCGGCTCGCGCACGCCCTGGTCGAACGCGGTGTGGGGCCCGAGTGCGTCGTCGCCCTCGCGCTGCCCCGCTCGGTGGACATCGCGGTGGCGCAGCTCGCCGTGGTGAAGGCCGGCGCCGCCTATCTGCCGGTGGACCCGGACTATCCGGCCGAACGCATCGCCTACATCCTCGATGACGCGGCCCCGGTGCTGGTCATCACCGACACGGAGCACGCCGGGCGGCTTCCGGAGGGCGGTGGCGCACCGCGCCTCCTCCTGGACGACGCCGATCTCTCCGGGCACCCGACGCACAACCCGGCGGTGCCGATCCACACGGCACAGCCCGCGTACCTCATCTACACGTCCGGTTCGACCGGCCGCCCCAAGGGCGTCGTGGTCACCCACCACGGGCTGGCCAGCTTCGCGGCCGTGGAGGTGGAGCGGTTCGACGTGACCGGGGACAGCCGGGTACTGCAGTACGCGTCACCCAGCTTCGACGCGTCGGTGCTGGAGATCTGCATGACGTACGCGGCGGGCGCCACGCTCGTGGTCCCGCCCCCGGGGCCGCTGGCCGGGGACGTCCTGGCCGAGGTGCTGCTGGAACTCGAGGTGACGCACGCGCTGATTCCGCCCGCGGCGCTGGCATCGGTACCGGCCGGCGGCTTCCCCGCTTTCCGGTCCCTGGTGGTCGGCGGTGACGCCACCTCGGCGGAACTCGTCGACCGGTGGGCTCCGGACCGCCGGATGGTGAATGCCTACGGTCCGACCGAGTCCACCGTCGCGGCCACGATCGGCCAACCGCTGACGGCCGGCACGGGCACTCCGACGATCGGGCGTCCGGTGCACAACAGCCGGGTGTACATCCTGGACTCGGGTCTGAGCCCGGTCCCGGCCGGAGTCGCCGGTGAGCTGTACATCGCCGGCGCCGGCCTGGCACGTGGCTATCTCGGCCGGACCCCGCTGACCTCGGAACGGTTCGTCGCCTGCCCGTTCGGCGGTCCGGGCGAGCGGATGTACCGGACCGGCGACCTGGCCCGCTGGACGGCAGAGGGGGAGATCAGGTACCTGGGGCGCGCGGACAACCAGGTGAAGATCCGCGGCTTCCGCATCGAGCTGGGAGAGATCGAGTCCGCGCTGCTCTCCCACGGCCGGGTGGCGCAGGCCGTGGTCACCGTCCGGGCGCAGCAGACCGGCGAGCCCGCGCTGGTGGCCTACACGGTGGCCGGGGACGAGGGGGCCGCCGATCAGGCGGAGCTGCGCCGGCACCTGGCGGCGTCCCTGCCCTCGTACATGGTGCCGGCCGCCTTCGTACGGCTCGACGCGCTGCCGGTGACGCCCAACGGAAAGCTCGACCACAAGGCGCTGCCTGCCCCCGATCTCGGGGAGCTGGCGGGGTCGCGCGGTCCGCGCGCGCCCCGGGAGGAGCTGCTGTGCGGTCTGTTCGCAGAGGCCCTGGGCCTGGAACGGGTCGGCATCGACGGCAACTTCTTCGAGCTCGGCGGCGACAGCATCGTCTCCCTTCAGCTCACCAGCCGGATCCGCTCGGTCCTCGGCGTCAAGATCAGCAACCGCGCCCTCTTCGAGACGCCCACCGTGGCATCGCTCGTCGAGAGCCTCGGCTCCGGGTCGTCGAGCGACGGCTTCGAAGGCCTGCTGCCGCTCCGCGCCGACGGGGAGAAGCCGCCCCTGTTCGCGGTGCACGCCACGGGCGGGCTCGCCTGGGGATACGGCGAGTTCCTGAAGCACATCCGCGCCGAGTACCCCGTCTACGGCCTACAGGCACGCGGCTTCAAGCCGGGCGACGAACTGGCCCGGAGCGTACCGGAGATGGCCGCGGACTACATCGAGCAGATCCGTACGGTCCAGCCGCACGGCCCGTACCACCTCATCGGCTGGTCCATGGGTGCGCTGACCGCCTACGAGATCGCCACCCAGCTCCAGGACGCGGGAGAGGAGATCGGCCTTCTGGTCAACCTCGACCAGATTCCGTTCGAGGAGTACTTCGGCGCCGATCAGCCCGAATACACCGAGCAGATCGTCTTCCGCGCACTGCTGATGGTCGCGGGATTCGATGTCGATTCCATCGGTGAGGACGTCGTATTCGAGTACGCCCAGGTCATGGAAATGGTCAGCAGCCGGGACAGCGCCTTGGGGAGCCTCGAACCGCATCACATCGACGCGTTCGCCGAGGTGATGAAGAACAACTACCGCATCGTGACGGAATTCCGTCCCAAGAAGCTGCGGGGCGGCATGACGGTGGTCGTCTCGACCACCGAACACGGTGAGGAGGCCGAGCAGCGCATGGTCGACAAGTGGAGCCCGTACGTCGGCGGGGGCATCGACACCCACCCCCTGGCCGCGACGCACAACGACATGATGTCGCCGGGCGCCGTCTCGGAGATCGGCCGCCTGGTCCACGACCGGCTCCGGTCTCTCGGCGGGCCGCCCGTGGCAGCTAGCTGACTCCTCCCTTGCGGCGGTCCTCCGGCCGCCCCTTTGATGAGCAGAAATGCCCGTAACGCTTGGCCAATCCCCGATGTGGAAGTGGACGGATATGGAGACAGCGATCTCTGCGGAAGGACTCCGCAAGAAATACGCGGACAATGTGGTGCTGGACAGCATCGACCTGTCCGTCGCCAAGGGCGAGGTGCTGGGACTGCTCGGTCCGAACGGTGCGGGGAAAACCACGATCGTGCGTATCCTCGCCACGCTGTTGCCGTACGACAGCGGGAAAGTCACGGTCGCCGGGTTCGACCTCGCCAAGGACAAGCGCGAGATCCGTCGCCGTATCGGTCTGACCGGGCAGTACGCGGCAGTCGACGCCCTGCTCACCGGACGGGAGAACCTCCGTCTGATCGGTGTTCTCCTGGGACTGGGCAAGCGCAAGGCGCACACCAGGGCGGAAGAGCTTCTGGAGCAGTTCGACCTGACGCATGCCGCCGACCGGCAGGCCAAGACGTACTCGGGCGGCATGCGGCGCCGGCTCGACCTCGCCGCAAGCCTCGTCACCACTCCCACCGTGCTCTTCCTCGACGAGCCGACCACCGGCCTCGACGTGACCAGCAGGAAGCTGTTGTGGGGCATGGTCAGGGAGCAGGTGAACAAGGGGGTGTCCGTTCTCCTGACCACGCAGTACCTGGAGGAGGCCGATCAGCTGGCCGACCGGATCGCCGTCCTCAACCAGGGCGGGCTCATCGCCGAGGGCACCCCGGAGGAGCTCAAGCGGAAGGTCGGCGGCGAGCGCCTGGAGGTGTCCGTGGCGACGGAGGCCGACCTTCCGGCCGCGACGCGGGCTGTCGGCCAGGCCTCCGCCGAGGTCCCGTCGATCGACAAGAAGACGAAGACGGTCTCCATACCGCTGGTAGGCGGGGTGAACACCCTCGCCTCGGTGACCACCGCGCTGAAGGAGGCGGCGGTGGAGCCCGTCGACTTCGCGATCCGCCGTTCCTCCATGGACGACGTCTTCCTCGCGCTCACCGGGCAGCCGGTGTCGCCCGAAGAAGCCGACGACGACGAGACAGGCCCGGGGGCCCGACCCACCGCAGAGCGGCAGACCGTTCAGGGAGAGAAAGCGGCATGACCGAGACCCTTGTCCACTCATCCGCCCTCATCGGCCGGCACCTTCGGCATCTGACGCGCACACCACAGCAGTTGCTGAGTGTCACGTTGCTGCCAGTGCTCTTCGTCCTGGTCTTCGGCTATCTCTTCGGCAGCGCGATGGAGGTGCCGGGCGGCCAGTCCTACCAGGACTACATCATGGCCGGCATCTTCGCCCAGGTCGTGCTCGGGAACATGGTCCTGAGTGCCCTCGGCGTGATCTCCGACCTCGACAACGGGCTGATGGACCGCTTCCGGTCGCTGCCGATGTCCCGTTCCGCCGTCCTCATCGGCCGGACCACCCACGATCTGATCCTGACCATCTGGAGCTTCGCGCTCATGACGGTGCCGGGCTATGTGATCGGCTGGCGCGTGCACGAGGGCATTCCGTCGGCCCTGGGCGGATTCGGCGTGATGCTCCTCCTGGGGCTGGCCGCTTCCTGGCTCGGTGCCCTGCTGGGCCTGAAGCTGGCCAACGCCGCGGCGGTGAACGCCCTCGGCTCCATCATCGTGATGCCGCTGGCGTTCCTGTCGAACGCGTTCATCCCGCTCGACGGCCTGCCCGGCTGGATGCAGGCGATCTCCCAGTGGAACCCGGTCAGTTCCGTGGTCCAGGCCACTCGGGAGCTGTTCGGGAACGCACCGCCGGTCCCCGCCGACGCGGCGTTCCCGATGCAGCACGCGGTCCCCATGGCCGTGGCCCTCTCCCTGGCCCTGCTGGTCGTCGCGGTTCCGCTGACGATCCGCGCCTACGAGAAGGCCGCGTCGAAGCAGTAACTCCACCCCACAACGGCAGGGGGCCGGACCGCGACCGCTCATGGACGCTGTCCGGACTCTCTGCGACGAAGACCCTGCAAGAACACATCCTGCAGGGTTTCGTCGTATCTCCGCGGCCCTCGGTCCAGACGTACCGATCCGGCTGCCCGATCCCGTCCGCACCGAACCCAGTCCACGAAACGGGGGAATGATGATGACCGAGACGAAGGAAAGACCCAAGGGCTCCCGGCTGAGTTCACTCACCGGAGTCCGATTCCCAGCACTACTCCTGGTATTCCTCAACCACATCCACCTCGGGATCCCTCTCCGCTCACCGGAGGCCGGAGAGACCTACTACACCTGGGCCGGCTGGATCGGCCAGGCCGGCCTCTCGCTCTTCTTCCTCATCAGCGGATTCCTGCTGGTGTGGACCGCGCGCGAACACGATTCCGCACTGCAGTTCTGGCGGCGCAGGTTCGTACGGATCGCACCCCTGCACTGGGTGACCTTCGGCCTCTCGCTGGCCATCTTCGCCTATCCGGCCGTCTCCGGCACGGCGGCCGTTCTCAACTTCCTGATGGTCTCGTCGTGGTCGATCGATCCCGAAATCTTCGGCAGCATGAACGCCCCCAGCTGGTCACTGACCTGCCTGGCCCTCTTCTACCTGCTCTTTCCCGCCCTGCACCGGGCCGTGCGGCGCGTTCCGGCGCGACGTCTGTGGTGGTGCGCCGGCGCGGTGGTGGCCGCGATCATCTCCATCACGGTCGTCGTACGAGCGGTGGTCCCCGCAGACCCCATGATCCACCCCCTGTCGCCGGCGTCCTCCCTGAACGCCTTCTACTTCATCCAGATCTTCCCCGTGTCGCGCGTTCTGGAGTTCCTCCTGGGAATTCTGCTGGCACGCCTGGTCATCTCCGGCCGGTGGATCGGGGCCGCCCGGCCTCTGCCCGCCACGGCGCTGCTCCTGGTGGGCTTCTTCATCGCCTACCAGCTACCGCGTGAATACCGGCTCGTCGCCGCGATGATCATCCCGGTCGCCCTGTTCGCCGGCAGTCTCGCCGCGGCCGACATCGCGGGGCGCAAGTCCCTCCTCGCGACCCGGCCCATGCAGTGGCTGGGCGACATCAGTTTCGCGTTCTTCCTGGTCCACTGGCCGGTGATCATGTTCTTCGCCAAGGTCTTCGGCCAGCAACGGATGTACTCGGTATCCGAGTTCATCGCCGTCGCACTGCTGGATCTCACGGTCAGCATCGTCCTCGCCTGGCTGCTCACCATCGGCGTGGAACGTCCGCTCGTCCAGCTGCTGTCGGGCCCCCGCGGCCGGACCGAGCAGCCGCCGACGGACCCCCTGCCCTCCATCCCTTCACCCCGACAGGGAGGCCACGACGAGGAAGCAGCGTCACAGGCTCACGCCTCATGACGCAAGGGTGTCCCTCCAACCGGAGGGACACCCCTCCTCATCCTGTGGTCTCTCCTGACCATCCCCCACACAGGAGCAGACATCATGTCCCCCGACCCCTCACGACCCCGGCTGCCCTCCCTCACCGGCATCCGCTTCCCTCTCATGCTCGTCGTGTTCATCGGCCACGTCGCGCTCATCGTCCCCTTCGCGGATCCCGAAGCCGCGCAGTGGTACCGCCACTATCTGGGCGGAATAGGCAAGGTCGGACTGTCCTGCTTCTTCGTGCTCGGCGGATTCATCCTCACCTGGATCCACCGTGAGAAGGACTCGCCCCTGCTCTTCTGGCGCCGCAGGCTTGCCAAGATCGTCCCCCTGCACTGGCTGACGTTCGCCGTGGCCGTGGTCGTCTTCGCCGGCTCCGCGACGACCTTCGAGACGGGGGCCATGAGCCTCCTGCTCCTACAGGCGTGGTCGCCCGACCCCCAGATCTTCGGCGCCGCCAACGCCCCGAGCTGGTCGCTCGCCTGCGTCGCCTTCTTCTACCTGCTGTTCCCCGTACTCCATCGGGCGATGTCTCGCGTCAAGGCCCAGCACCTGTGGTGGTGCGTCGGCGCGGTCCTGGCCGTGGTCTTCGCCATACCCGCCGTGGTGCGCGCCCTCGTACCGGCCGAGGCCGGGATGGCGCCGAACGCGCCCGCCGGTTCGACGGACGCGTTCTGGATCATCCAGATCTTCCCGGTGACCCGGCTGCTGGAGTTCGTCCTGGGCATCCTGGTGGCCCGCATCGTCATGGCCGGCCGCTGGACCGGCCCGGGTCCGCTGCCGTTCGCGGTCCTGCTCGCGGTCCTCTACTTCGTCGCGCTGGAGACCCCCGCGGAGTACCGGCTGGTCGCCATGACCATCGTGCCGGTGACACTGCTCCTCGGCTCCCTCGCGGCGGCCGACCTGCGGGGCGACCGGTCCATCGTCGCGAACCGCCCCATGGAGTGGCTCGGAGACATCTCCTTCGCCTTCCTCCTCGTCCACTGGCCGGTGATGAACTTCTTCTTCCAGCAGTTCGGAGAGGAGCTCTACTCCGTCCCCAAGGCGATCGGCGTGGTCTGCCTCGATCTCGCGGTGAGCCTGGCCCTCGCCCGGCTGCTCACCGTGGCCGTGGAGCGGCCGCTCGTGAAGCTTCTGTCACCGAAGCGAAGGAGCAGGGAAGCCGCGCGCGCACACTGAGCGGCCCGGCTCCCCTGTTCTCCGTGCGGGCGGGTTCAGAAACCCCATTCCTCCGACAGGAGGTCGATCTCGTTCTGGTTGAGGTCCACCAGAAGGTCCGACGGAGTGAATCCGCCCGCATCCGGCGTCTCGGCATGGGCGACCAGGGCGCCGAGCGCCTTGAACCAGCCCTCGGCCAGCGCCCGCACCTCGTCCTCGCGGAACAGCTCCGAAGGCCAGGACCAGGTGGCCGACAGCCGCGGGCCGTCCGCCTGGTCCTGGGTGACCGCGTTCAGCTCCAGCGCGTGCCCGACCGGCATGTCCGGGTCGCGTCCGTCGCCCAGGTCCACGTCGGACAGTACGGACCAGTCCGCCACGTCACCGGCCCCGTCCGCCATGGCGATACGGCCCAGGTAGTTGAAGCTGATCTGCGGTGCCGGCAGGGCGGACAGCGCGGCACCGGCTTCCTCGTTGAGGTAGCGCAGCAGCCCGTACCCGATGCCGTTGTCCGGTATCGCCCGCAGCTGCTCCTTGACCTCCTTGAGCACCCGGCCGAGAGCGGGACCGCCGGCCCGGACGTCGGGCCACTCCCGGTCCGGAACCCGCGGATCGAGGTGCACCGGGTACATGCTGGTGAACCAGCCGACCGTACGGGAGACGTCGAGGTTCTCCCCGAGCTCTTCGCGGCCGTGCCCTTCGAGGTCGAACACGACGCTGCGGCCCGCTCCGCGTGCTCGCTGCCAGTCGACCGCGGCGATGGCGAAGGCCGCCAGCAGAACGTCGTTGATCCCCGCGTGGTAGATGGTCGGCAGCCGGGTCAGGAGCGGTTCGGTCAGCTCCACGGGCAGGGAGAGCGTGAGCCTGCGGGCGGTCGCGGCCTTGTCCCGGACCGGGTCCAGCGCTCGGCTTCCCAGCGGCCGCCGGGGTTCTCCGAGCATGGCCGCCCAGAGCGGCAGTTCCTCGATCCGGCCCGGCTTCCCGGCTTCCTCGGCCAGATTCCGCGCCCAGCTCCGGAAGGAGGTGCCCGTCTCCCCCGGGCCCGTGTCACGTCCCTCGGCCGCGGCCCGGTAGAGCTCCGGAAGCTCCGGCGTCAGCAGGCGCCAGGAGATCCCGTCGACCACCAGATGGTGGATGACGAGAAGAAGCCGGCCCGCCGATTCGGCACCCGCGTCGAACCAGACGGCTTGCAGCATCACCCCGGATTCCGGGTCCAGGCGCCGTTGGGCGGCCCTCGCCTCCTCCGCGATGTCCGTGTCATGCACATCCACGCGGCTCAGGACGTCCTCCGCCCGGACCTTCCCGGGCGGTCGCACCTCCAGCTCCCACTCGCCACCGGCATGACGGGTCAGCCGGGCGCGCAACACGTCGTGCCGGTCCAACAGCGCCTGAACCATGGCCGACATCGGCTCGGTGGCGCATCCGGGCGGGGTCCGCACCATCATGGCCTGCTGGAAACCGTCGGCCGGGCCGCCGAGTTCCCGTAGCCAGTGCATGATCGGGGTCAGCGGCACCGGGCCGAGTCCCGCTTCGGGCGACTCGTGGACAACCGCGGAGACCGGCACGGCGACCTCGGCGAGGGCGGCCGGGGTCTGGCAGTCGAAGACGTCCCGCGTCCTGATCAGCAGCCCGGCCTTGTGCGCCTTGCTGACGAGTTGGAGGGAGACGATGCTGTCGCCGCCGAGCTCGAAGAAGTTTCCGTCGACGCCGACGCGTTCGAGGCGCAGGACCTCGGCGAAGAGGTCGCAGAAGACCTCTTCCTGTACGGTGCGCGGCTCCCGGGTGCCCAGGAGGTCCCCGAAGTCGGGGGCGGGGAGCGCCTCGCGGTCGAGCTTGCCGTTGACGGTGACCGGGAGCGTGTCCAGGGTGACGAAGGCCCCCGGCACCATGTACGAGGGCAGTGCCTCGGCCACATGCCGGCGCAGCTCCGCATGGTCCGTGGTGAGGCCGGCGGCGGGCACGAGGTAGGCGACCAGGACGGCGACACCCGGCTGGTCCTCCCGGATCAGAACCGCGGCCCGGTCGACCGTCCCGTGGGCGTTCAGCGCGGCCTCGACCTCGCCGAGCTCGATGCGGTAGCCGCGGAGTTTGACCTGGTTGTCGGCGCGGCCGAGGTAGTCGAGTTCGCCGTCCGCCGTCCAGCGGGCGATGTCGCCCGTGCGGTACATCCGCTCCCCCGTCGTGCTGTACGGGTCGGCGACGAAGCGCTCGGCGGTCAGCCCGCGCCGTCCGAGGTAGCCGCGGGCCAGGCCCTGGCCCGCGATGTACAGCTCGCCCGGCACTCCTGCGGGGACCGGACGTAGACCAGCGTCGAGGACGTGGACACGACTGTTGTGAACCGGCCGGCCGATGGGCGGCGTCCCGCTCTGCGCGGTCAGGGGGGCGCTGGTGGTCACCATGACGGTGGATTCCGTCGGACCGTAGGCGTTCACCATGCGGCGGCCCGGCGCCCAGCGGTCGACCAGCTCCGCCGAGGTGGCGTCGCCTCCGACCACGAGGGTACGGAAGGCGGGGAAGTCACCGGGCCGCACGGCGACGGTGGCCAGGGCCGCCGGTGGGATCAGCGCGTGGGTCACCGCGCTGTCCCGCAGAACGGCGGCCAGCACGTCGTCGGCCAGCGGACCCGGCGGCGGAACCACGAGCGTGGCGCCGGCCGCGTAGGTCATGCAGATCTCCAGGACGGACGCGTCGAAGCTGGGCGAGGCGTACTGCAGGACCCGGCTGTCGGCGGTGACGTCGAAGCGTTCGAGTTCGGCGGCGGCGAACGAGGCCAGGCCTTGGTGGGTGACGACGACGCCCTTGGGGCGGCCGGTGGAGCCGGAGGTGTAGATGACGTAGGCGGGGTGGGTGAGCTGTACGGGGACGGCGGGGTTGTGGTGAGGCCGGCCGGTGGTGAGGCCGGCGGTGTCGATCAGGAGGCGTGGGACCCGGTCGTGTTCGGGGAGCCGGGGGGCGTGTTCGGTGTCGGTGATGAGCAGGGCGGGCGCGGCGTCGTCGAGGATGTAGCTGATCCGGTCGGCCGGGTAGTCCGGGTCGACGGGCAGGTAGGCGGCTCCGGCCTTCATCACGGCGAGCTGGGCGACCGCGATGTCCACCGACCGGGGCAGCGCGAGCGCCACGATCTGCTCACGGCCCACCCCCCGCTCGATCAGCAGATGCGCCAGCTGATTGGCACGCTCGTTGAACTCCTCGTAGCTATAGGTGAGTTCGGGAGATTCCAGAGCGGTGGCCCGCGGCGCACGGATCACCTGGGCCTCGAACAGCCCCGGGAAGGTCACCGGCTCGACGGACCGCGAGGTGGCGTTCCACTCCACCAGAATCCGCTCACGCTCCCGCGCGGTCAGCACGTCGATCGTCGACACGGCCCGATCCGGATCGCCCAGCGCCGCCTCCAGCAACTGCCCGAGACGTGCCGCCAGCACCTCGACCGACGCACGGTCGAAGAGATCGACCGCGAACTCGATCACACCCTCCAGCCCCGCGGGCGAACCGTCACCGGAGAACCGCTCCTCCAGCTCGAAGGAGAGATCGAACTTGGCCGTGTCGAGCGCCACCGGCAGCGGGGTCGCGGGGATACCGCCCAACTCGGCCTCAATGGCCGGGGTGTTCTGCATCGACAGCATGACCTGGAAGAGCGGGTGCCTGGCCATGGAACGAGCCGGGTTGAGTTCGTCGACGAGGCGCTCGAAGGGCACGTCCTGGTGGGCGTAGGCCGCCAGGTCCGTCTCCTTCACCCGGTCGACGAGCTCGCGGAAGGTCGGGTTCCCGGAGAGGTCGGTGCGCAGCACGAGGGTGTTGACGAAGAAGCCGACAAGGTCGTCGAGCGCTTCGTCGGTGCGTCCGGCCACCGCCGTACCGATCGGGATGTCCTCACCTCCGCCGACCTTGCCCAACAGGGCGGCGATGGCGGCCTGGAGGACCATGAAGACGGTCCCTCCCGCATCACGTGCCAGATCGGCAGCTGCACGCTGGAGGCCGGGCCCGAAGTGCATGGGCACCCGCTCGCCGCGGTAGCTCATCTCCGCCGGCCGCGGCCGGTCGGTGGGGAGGGCCAGCTCCTCCGGGAGGTCCGCGAGCGTGGTGCGCCAGTGGTCCAGCTGACCGGCCAGGACGCTCTGCGAATCGTCCTCGTCGCCGAGGATCTCGTCCTGCCAGAGGGTGTAGTCGGCGTACTGGACCGGCAGCGGCTGCCACTCGGGGGCGCCCCCGGCGCTGCGCGCGGCATAGGCGGTGGACAGATCCTTCGACAACGGCGCGTTGGACCAACCGTCACTGGCGATGTGGTGGACGACCAGCAGCAGCACATGGTCGCCCTCCGACACCCGGAACAGGTGGGCACGGAAAGGAGTTTCGACCGCCAGGTCGTAGGAGGCCGAGGCGGCTCGGCTGAGTGCCGCCCCGAGTTCTTCGGTGGTCACGTCGGTGACGGTGAGGTCGACGGTCGCCTGTTCGGGGGTGTGGATTTCCTGGCGGGGGTGGCCGTCGGTGTCCGGGAAGGTGGTGCGCAGGCTCTCGTGCCGGGTGATGACGTCGTTCAGCGCCGCACGCAGGGCCGGCACATCCAGCCCGCCGGAAAGCCGCAGGGAGAGACCGGTGTTGTAGTTGCCGCCCGAACTCTCCAGTCGGTTGATGAACCAGAGGCGGCGTTGGGCGGGGGAGAGGGGGGTGTGGTGGGGGCGGGGTCGGGGGGTGAGGTGGGGGCGGGTGGTGGGGGTGGTGGTGTCGAGGTGGTGGGCGAGTCCGGCGACGGTGGGGGTTTCGAAGATGGTGCGGACGTCGAGTTCGGTGTCGAGGGCGGTTCGGATACGGCTGATGAGGCGGGTGGCGAGGAGGGAGTGCCCGCCGAGGTTGAAGAAGTTGTCGTCGATGGTGACGGTGTCGAGGTTGAGGGTTTCGGCGAAGAGGGTGCAGAGCAGTTCTTCGCGGGGGTTGCGGGGGCTGCGGCCGACGACTTGGCGGCTGAAGTCGGGTGCGGGGAGGGCTTTGCGGTCCAGCTTCCCGTTCGCGGTGAGGGGGAGTTCGGTGAGTGTGATGAATGCTGCGGGGATCATGTGGTCGGGGAGGTGGGTGGCTGCGTGGGTGCGTAGTTGGTCGGGGTGGGGGGTGTGTCCGGGGGTGGGGAGGGTGTAGGCGATGAGTTGTTTGTTGCCGGGTTGGTCTTCGCGGAGGAGGACGGTGGTGTGGGTGATGTGGGGGTGGGTGGTGAGTGCGGTTTCGATGTCGCCGAGTTCGATGCGGAAGCCGCGGAGTTTGATCTGGTCGTCGCTGCGGCCTTGGTATTCGATGGTGCCGTCGGTGGTCCAGCGGGCGATGTCGCCGGTGCGGTACATGCGTTCGCCGGTGGTGCTGTGGGGGTTGGCGGTGAAGCGTTCGGCGGTGAGGGCGGGGCGGTGGGTGTAGCCGTGGGCGAGTTGGATTCCGGCGAGGTAGAGCTCTCCGGGGACGCCGACGGGGACGGGGCGCAGGGCGTTGTCGAGGATGTAGGTGCGGGTGTTCCAGATCGGCCGCCCGATCGGAACACCACCACCACCACTGCCTCCACCGCTGGTGGTGTCACTTCCACTGCTGCTGGTGGTGGTGTGGTGGGCGGTGACGTCGACGGCGGCTTCGGTGGGGCCGTAGAGGTTGTGGAGTTGGGTGGTGGGGAGTTGGGTGTGGAAGCGGTGGGCGGTGTCGGTGGGGAGGGCTTCGCCGGAGGAGATGATCCGGCGCAGGGTGGTGCAGTGGGGGGTGGTGGGTTCGGTGAGGAAGGCCTGGAGCATGGAGGGCACGAAGTGGGCGGTGGTGATGCCGGTGTTCTGGATGAGGGTGGTGAGGTAGGCGGGGTCTTTGTGGCCTTCGGGGCGGGCGAGGACGAGGGTCGCGCCGGTGCGCAGGGGCCAGAAGAATTCCCAGACGGAGACGTCGAAGCCTGAGGGTGTTTTCTGCAGGACCCGGTCGGTGGTGTCGAGTTGGTAGGTGTCCTGCATCCAGGCGAGGCGGTTGTTGATCGCGTCGTGTCCGACCACGACGCCCTTGGGGCGTCCGGTGGAACCGGATGTGAAGATCACGTAGGCGGGTGCGTTCGGTGCGACCGTCACGTCGGGGCGGTGTGCGGGGTGTTCGGTGCCCCGGCCCTGGTCGGTGTCCAGCAGCAGTTGCGGCACTGGTGTCGTGGGCAGTTGCGGGGCGGTGCTGGTGGTGGTGAGGAGGAGTGCGGGGGTGGCGTCCTGGAGGATGGTGCTGATGCGGTCGGC
>NZ_JAAGMH010000008.1:0-52097 GCF_010548505.1 Streptomyces sp. SID14515
GCGGCGGGCGCGGCACGGAACCGCCCGCGTCCGGCCGCCGCAAGCGCAAGCCCAAGAAGTCGCGCAAGAAGAAGGCGCTGCTGTGGACGGGCGGGGTCGTGGCGTTCGTCGTGGTCGCCACCTCGATCGGCGTGTACGCCGTGTACCAGAAGCTCAACGGCAACATCGACACCATCGACGTGGGCGACGCCGGCAGCAAGAACGTCCTCAGCGACGGCCCGATGAACATCCTGATCATCGGCACCGACAAGCGCACCGGCAAGGGCAACGAGGGGTACGGCGACAAGGGCAGCGAGGGCCACGCCGACACCACCATCCTGTTCCACGTCTCCGAGGACCGGACCAACGCGACGGCGATGAGCATCCCGCGCGACCTGATGACCGAGATCCCCGAGTGCGAGACGAAGCAGTCGGACGGCACCTCCACCACGATCCCCGGCACCCCGAACGAACGCTTCAACACCAGCCTCGGCCAGAGCGGCCGCAATCCCGGCTGCACCATGAAGACGGTCGAGAACATCACCGGCCTCAAGCCGGACCACTTCATGATGGTCGACTTCAACGCGGTCAAGGAGCTGACCACCGCGGTCGGCGGCGTCAAGGTCTGCATGGCCAAACCGGTCGACGACCCCAAGTCCCATCTGAAGCTGCCCGCGGGCGAGTCGAAGGTGGCGGGCGAGGACGCGCTGGCCCTGCTGCGCACCCGGCACAGCTTCGGCAACGAGAGCGACCTGGACCGGATCAAGGTGCAGCAGCAGTTCCTCGCCTCGATGATCCGCCAGATGAAGTCGAGCGACACCCTGACCAACCCGAAGAAGCTGTACACGCTGGCCGACGCGGCCACCAACGCGCTGACCGTCGACACGGGCATCGGCGACGCGAAGAAGCTGATGACGCTGGCCCAGGAGATCGGCAAGGTCGACACGAAGAACGTCACCTTCCTGACGATGCCGGTCATCGACAACCCGGCCGAGCCGAAGCCCATCACCGTGGTCGTGGACCCGGTCAAGGGCGAGCAGCTCTTCGCGATGATGCGTTCCGACACCTCGTTGACCGAGGTGAAGCAGAAGGAGAAGGCCGCCAAGGGCAAGCAGGCGGCCCTGCTCAAGGGCCCGAAGGCCGAGCCCGCCGACGTACGCGTGGACGTCCTCAACGGCGGTGAGATCCCCGGCGCGGCCGGCGCGACCGTCACCTGGCTCCAGAACGAGCAGGGGGTGCTGAAGTCCACCAACAAGGCCAACGCACCCGAGAAGATCAAGAAGACGACGCTGGAGTACGCGCCCAACCAGGCCGATCAGGCCCGGGCGCTCGCCGCGATGATGGGGCTGCCCGCCGCGGCCATGAAGCAGGGCACCGCCGACGCCGAGGGGCTCGAGGCGATGGTGCTCACGCTGGGGGCGGACTTCAA
Source organism: Streptomyces sp. SID14515 (assembly GCF_010548505.1). Classification (NCBI taxonomy): domain Bacteria; kingdom Bacillati; phylum Actinomycetota; class Actinomycetes; order Kitasatosporales; family Streptomycetaceae; genus Streptomyces; species Streptomyces sp. SID14515. The sequence goes on from NZ_JAAGMH010000008.1 coordinate 1,409, forward strand.
GGGCGCGGGCCAGCTCATCACCGGGCCGGCGAAGGCGCCGGAAGGCGTCGAGCAGGCAAGCGCCGACAAGGCGGTATGCGCCAAGTGACACCGGGTCACCGCGCCACAGCGGAAATCTGAACAGCATGGGGGGTCCGGTGGGACGGAGCAGCACGCCCGGGGAGAGGACGCGATCACGCGTCCGCCGCGCCGATCAGCACGGCTGGGACGAGAGCCTGTACGAGGGCGACGGGCCGGGTGACGGGGGCGGGCCGGACGACGGCGGCGGGTCGGGCGGTGAGGGCCGGCCGGGGGACGGCCATCGGGCCACGAAGGGCCGGCGCGGCAACGGGGGCGGCGGTGACGGCGCCCAGGGGCGCAGCAGCCGCCGGGCGCCCAAGAGCGGCAAGCGGCGCGTACTGCGCTGGAGCGCCTCCGTGCTCGCGGTGCTGATACTCGCCACCGGTGGCGCCGGTTACGTCTACTACGAGTACCTCAACAGCAACATCAAGAAAGAGAAGCTGACCCTCGGCGACAAGCAGATGGCCGATCACAAGGCCAACGCCGCCGGGCAGACCCCGCTCAACATCCTGCTCATCGGCTCCGACGCCCGGGACTCCAAGGCCAACCAGAAGCTGGGCGGCGCGAAGGACACCTTCGGGGCCCCGCCGCTCGCCGATGTGCAGATGCTGCTCCACCTCTCCGCGGACCGCTCCAACCTCTCCGTCATCAGCATGCCGCGCGACACCATGCTGAAGATGCCCAAGTGCACGGCCCCGGACGGCGAGGTCTACCCGGCCAGCACCGGAGACGTACAGACCAACGAGAGCCTGGGCCGCGGCGGTCCGGGGTGCACGGTGGCCACCTGGTACGAGCTGACCGGCATCCGGATCGACCACTTCATGATGATCGACTTCGCCGGTGTGGTCTCGATGGCCGACGCGATCGGCGGCGTGCCCGTCTGTGTGGACGCCAACATCAACTCGCGTGGCCGGGACGGCAAGGGCTCGGGGCTGAAGCTGGAGAAGGGCACCACGTCCATCCAGGGCGAGCAGGCCCTCCAGTGGCTGCGTACGCGGTACGGCTTCGAGGACAACACCGACCTCGGGCGGGCCAAGGCGCAGCACCAGTACATGAACTCGATGGTGCGTCAGCTGCGCAAGGGCACCAAGCTGAGCGACCCGGCGAAGCTGATGAACCTCGCCGAGGCGGCCACCAAGGCGCTGACGGTCGACAAGGGCCTCGACACGGTCAAGAAGCTCTACGACCTGGCCGAGGAGTTCAAGAAGGTCCCGACGAAGCGCATCACGATGTCGACGATGCCGAATGTGTACGGCACGGGCGTGAACGACGGCCGGGTCTATCCGAAGGCGGGCGACGCGGAGCAGCTGTTCCGGATGGTCCGCGACGACATCCCGCTGGACGGCAAGGCCTCCAAGCGGAAGAAGCCGGAGGAGCCCAAGGACCCGTCGGCGCCGGTCGGCGAGATCGCCGTCTCCGTACGGAACGGGACCGCCACCGACGCGCTCGGACCGGCCTCGGGGCGTGCTGGCGACGTGGCGGACCAGCTGAAGAACGCGGGCTTCGGGCGGACCACCGTCGACTCGGGCAATGTGACGGGGGCGGCCCGGACCGGGATCCTGTATCCGAGCGCGGATCTGGAGGGCGACGCGCAGGCGGTCGCCAAGGCGCTGGGCATTCCGCTGTCGCAGGTGAAGAAGTCCACCGACGTCTCGGGGATCTCGCTCGCGGTGGGCGCGGACTGGCGCGAGGACGAGGCCTATCCGGTGTCCAAGGGCACGGAGAAGACTCCGGAGTCGGCGGGCGCGCTCAACGGCGAGGAAGAGGGGGCCTGCATGAAGGTCAACCCGAACTACACCTGGTGACCCCGTAACGGCACGCCCGTACGCGAAGGGCCCCACCGCCGGTTTCCGTTCCGGCGGTGGGGCCCTCGTGCGTCGTCGTCTCAGACGGTCTCGCTGCTGCCGGTCATCGCCGGGCGGCGGCTCGCGATGACCTTCCTGGCCAGGGACCGGGGGCTGGTGAGGAAGCCGAAGCCCCAGCACATGTGCATCGTCGCCAGGGCCACCGGGATCTGCGCGCGGGCCTTCAGCGAGAGGCCCTTGCCCGCGGGCAGCGATCCGGCGACGATCGCGGCCACGTAACCGCCCGGGACGACCAGCGCCCACGGGGTGACGGCCGCACCGAGGACCAGGCCCGCCGCGATGGCGACGACGGCGGTCGGCGGGGCCAGGTAGCGGAGGTTGATCGAGCCGGCGTGGTAACGGGCGACGACATGGCGCCAGCGGCCGTAGTCCTTGTACTGCTTGGCGAGCGCCTTCACCGTGGGGCGCGGGCGGTACTGCACCTTCAGCTCGGGCGAGAACCAGATCAGCCCGCCGGCCTCGCGGATGCGGAAGTTCAGCTCCCAGTCCTGGGCGCGGATGAACTCGACGTTGTAGCCGTCGGCCCGCTCCAGCGCCTCGCGGCGGAAGACGCCGAGGTAGACGGTCTCGGCCGGGCCCGCCTGGCCGCCGGTGTGGAAGGCCGCGTTGCCGACGCCGATCTTCGAGGTCATCGCGGCGGCGACGGCCTCCTCCCAGGCGTTCTCGCCCTCGGCGTGCATGATGCCGCCGACGTTCTGCGCGCCGGTCTCCTCCAGGAGGCGGACGGCGGTCGCGATGTAGTTCGGCGAGAGCATGCCGTGGCCGTCGACCCGTACGACGACGGGGTGGCGGGAGGCCTTGATCGCCGCGTTGAGGGCGGCGGGGGTGCGGCCGGTGGGGTTGGGCACGGTGTGGACGCGGGGGTCCTCGGCGACCAGTTCGGCGGCGATCTCGTCCGTCCGGTCGGCGGAGGGGCCGAGCGCGATCACGACCTCCATCTCACCGGCGTACTCCTGCTCCAGGATGTGCCGGACCGAGTTCCTGAGATGGCGTTCCTCGTTGAGCACCGGCATGATCACGGAGACGGCGGGGTACTGCGCGGCAGACATGTGGTCCTCGGGGTGTCCTCGGGGCGCCGGGGGTTCGCACCCCAGGGGGCGGCGTTATTCGGCCGCCACGTTACCGCGAATGGGGGACACCGGTGCGCGCCGCCGGGTCGTGGGCCGGGGCGGAGATCGTATGGGCCTACCGTGCGATTGGTCCCTTCCACCTGTCCCCTGCATCTCCCGTATCTCCTGCGTCTCCCCCGTACCCGCCCCGTCGTACCTGGCCCCCTCGCACCGCAGAGGTGTCTCCCTTGCACCCCGGAGGTGTCTCCCCCCGTGCCCACGCCGCAACGACCGCAGCGCCCCCAGCGCCCGCCGCACCCCCGTACCACTCCCCCGCGACGCCGTCCGCCCCAGGGCGCCCGGCCGGTGCGCCGCCGCAAGCAGGACGAGCGGCCGCGCTGGGGCATGCGGGTGGCCACCGGTCTGTCGGTGCTGGTGCTGGGCGCGGGTGGGATCGGTCACGCCGTGGTCAGCAGCTTGGAGGGCGGGATCGGCCGGGTCGATCCGTTCAAGGACATGAAGAACCGCCCGCAGGGGGGCCACGGCACGAATCTGCTGCTCGTGGGCACCGACGGCCGGGACACGATCACCAAGGCCGAGAAGCAGAAGTACAAGCTCGGCGGCGCGCCCTGCCACTGCACCGACACGATCATGCTGGTCCATCTGTCGGCCGACCGGCAGCGGGCGAGCGTGGTCAGCCTCCCCCGGGACAGTTACGCCGAGATGCCCGCCCACACCGACCGCACCACGGGCAAGCACCACGAGAGCCACCCGGTGAAGCTGAACGCCGCGTACGCGGAGGGCGGGCCCACGCTGACCGTGCGGACCGTCGAGAACATGACCAAGGTCAAGATCGACCACTATCTGGAGGTCGACTTCACCAGCTTCATGAAGACGGTGGACGCGGTGGGCGGGGTGAAGATCTGCACGGCCCGGCCGATGAAAGACTCGTACACCGGTCTGGACCTGCCCGCGGGCACCCATGAGCTGGACGGCGGCCGGGCGCTCCAGTACGTGCGCTCGCGCCATGTGGACGTGGCCGCCGACCTGGGCCGGATGGAGCGCCAGCAGAAGTTCATGGCGGCGCTGATCAAGCAGGCGACGAGCAGCGGGGTGCTGCTGAACCCGGTGAAGTTCCAGCAGGTCTCCGCCTCGGCGCTGGGCTCGGTCCGGGCCGACGAGGGCTTCGGTACGGAGCAGATGCTGGCGCTCGGCAAGGCGATGAAGGACTTCGGCCCGGCCTCGTCGGAGTTCGCCTCCGTGCCCGTCGGCAACCCCAGTTTCCCGGTCAAGGGCATCGGCTCCACCGTGCAGTGGGACGCGAAGAAGTCGAAGAAGCTGTTCCAGGCGCTGCGCGAGGACAAGCCGCTGGCCCCGGCGAAGCCGAAGCCCGCGGCCGGTCCGAAGCAGCCTCCGGCCACGCTCGTGGACGTGGCGCCGAAGGACATCCGGGTGCAGGTCTACAACGGGACCCCGAAGGACGGACTGGGCCGGACCGTGGACGAGGCGCTGCGGGCCACCGGGTTCACCACCGGCGAGGCGCCGCTCAACGGGGAGCTGCGGGATCTGAAGCGGACGCTCGTGGAGTACGACCCGCGCTGGGACCGCTCGGCGAAGTCCCTGGCCACCGCCCTGCCCGGGAGCGAGCTGAAGGCGGTGAAGGGCCAGGGACCGCTGATGAAGGTGACCGTGGGCGCGGACTTCACGAAGGTGCAGCGGGTGAAGGCGGAGAGCCGGCAGACGGGCGAGTTCTCCACGGTGACGGGCGACGAGGTGGTGTGCCCGTAGGGCCGTGAGGCAGCCTCGCGGGCTCAGTCGTCGATGCCGTCGGCGACGCGCTTCTCGCGCAGTTCCTTGATCGCGCGGCGGCGGGCGAGCCGGTGGGTGCGCCGGATCTGCGCCTCCTGGTAGCGCCGGTTGTCGCGCTCGGTCTCGGGGATCACCGGCGGTACGCGGCGCGGCTTGCCGTCCCCGTCGACGGCGGCGAAGACCAGATAGGCGCTGCCGACCTGCTGGGCGGGGGTCGACTCGTTCCAGCGTTCGGCCATCACGCGCACGCCGACCTCCATGGAGGAGCGGCCCGTCCAGTTGACCTGGGCCTTCACATGGACGAGGTCACCGACACGGACCGGCTCCAGGAACACCATCTCGTCCATCGAGGCGGTCACGGCGGGCCCGCCGGAGTGCCGGCCGGCCACCGCGCCCGCGGCGTCGTCGACCAGTTTCATGATCACGCCACCGTGCACCGTGCCGAGGAGGTTGGTGTCGCTGCCGGTCATGATGTGGCTGAGGGTGGTCCGGGACGCCGCGGTCGGCTTGCCCGGAATCTCGCCTTCCGAGCGGTTGGCCTGATCTGTTACGCCAGTGGCCTGATCTGTCATACAGTCCACCTTATGCGGGGGCCGCGATCCCGCAGAATGCATCAGGTTCGCAACAGCCCTGGTGCGATTTCCCTTACACCCTGTAATAGCCGTGGGCCGGGACGGCACACTGTTCGGATGAACGATTGGCCCGATCGACGGACCGGCGACCGCAGCGAGCGCTACGGGCGGGGCAGTGCCAGCCCCCAGCCCGAGAGCGCGCGGGCGATGCCGCACATCCAGCGCCGCCCGGCCACGCCGCGAAGGCCGCAGACCCCGCCGCAGAGGCCGCAGGTGCCGCCGCAGAGCCAGGGGTACGACGACCGCTACCAGGACGGCGGCTACGGCAACAGCCCCGACCCGGGGTACGACAGCGGCTACAACACGGGCCAGGTCTACGGCTCGGGCGGCGGCGGCTCCGACGGCCGGGGCGGCGGTGGCCGTCGCGGCGGCGGTGACGGAGGTTACGTCCAGGGCCGCCCGGCACCGGACTGGCGCCGCCGGATCAAGCTCGGCGCGCTGACCCTGGTGGTCGTGGTGCTCGCGGTCTCGATCTCGACGTATTTCTGGGCCGACTCGAAGCTGAAGCGCGAGGTCGACCTCTCCAAGGTCATCGAGCGGCCGAAGTCCGGCGACGGCACGAACTATCTGATCGTCGGCTCCGACAGCCGCGAGGGCATGTCGGACGAGGAGAAGAAGCGGCTGCGCACCGGTTCCGCCGAGGGCAAGCGCACCGACTCGATGATGATCCTGCACGACGGCTCCAACGGCCCGACGCTGATCTCGCTGCCGCGCGACTCCAACGTGGAGATCCCGTCCTTCAAGGGGTCCGAGTCCGGGAAGATGTTCCAGGGCACCGGCCGGCAGGTGAAGCTGAACGCCGCCTACGCCGAGGACGGACCCGAACTCCTGGTCCGTACGGTCGAGTTCAACACCGGCCTGCACATCGACCACTACGTCGAAATCGGCTTCGGCGGCTTCGCGAAGATCGTGGACGCGATCGGCGGGGTCGAGCTGGACATCCCGAAGGCCTTCAAGGACAAGAAGTCCGGGGCCGACTTCAAGGCGGGCAAGCAGACCCTGAACGGCGAGCAGTCCCTCGCCTTCGTCCGGACCCGCTACGCGTTCGCGGGCAGCGACCTGGACCGTACGAAGAACCAGCAGAAGTTCCTCGCGGCGCTGGCGAGCCAGACGGCGACCCCGTCCACGATCATCAACCCGTTCAAGCTGTACCCGACGATGGGCGCGGGCCTGGACACGCTGATCGTGGACAAGGACATGTCGCTCTGGTCGCTGGCCAACATGTTCTTCGCGATGAAGGGCGTCACGGGCGGTGACGGTACGTCGCTGAACATGCCGATCTCGGGCAGCGTCGGCGGGAACCTGGTCTGGGACAAGGCCAAGGTGAAGCAGCTGGTGCAGCAGCTCAACAACGACGAGAAGGTCACGGTCACCGGCAACTGAGGCCGGGGCAAGGCTGGTTGATGCGGTACGGGCCCGGGGGCCCGCCGGGCGGTACGCCGCCCGGCGGGCCCCCGGCGCTTTCGCCGACCCGCTTACTCGTCTATTCGCCGTAGGTGACGACGCCGCGCTCGTCCATGGTCGGGTGGATCTTGGAGGGGCCGTAGTCGTCCACGTCGGAGGTGCGCGGCGTCTCCGGCCCGTCCGGCCCGATACGCATCACCCGCTCGACGCGCACGACCTCGTACTGCCGCCCCCGCACCACGAGTTCATTGGGCCTCCGGCGCGCGGTGAACTTCTTCGCGGCCCGCGCGTGGATGGCCGCCTCCTTCTCGTCCACCTTCATCCACTCGGGCAGCTCCGGCATGTCCGGCAGATCCGGCAGCTCGGGCACGGGCCGGGTGAGGTGGTGGACGAGGGCGCGCCGGGCGCCCTGCGGGGTGGAGTACTGCCCGGTCACCATCGACCAGGACATCTCCTTGCGCTCCACCACCCGGAACGTCGTCGGCAGGAGCACGACCCCCGGGTGGGTGGCCAACGCCCGCCGGGAGTCGGCCCGTACGTCCTCGGGGAAGCGGCTCGCGGTGTAGGAGAGCTGGAGCAGCCCGGCCCGGTCGATCCCCTCGGCCAGCCCGACGGCAGCCGCGTGGTCGACCACGAAGCCCTTGGTACGGGAGGGGTCCGGCGCGTCCGGGTCCCAGCTGTCGTCGTCCGGGTCGGTGGCCCGGGGCGGCTCCAGGCGCCCGTCGCCGATCCGGGTGAACTCGTCGGCCCGCACGACGCGGTAGCGGACGCCGTCCGCCGTCACCTCGTTGACCGGCTCGGTCTCCAGCCGGGTCACGGCCTCCAGCAACGACCGCCGCACGGCCCGGTCCTCGACGTCGTCCTTGGCCCTGAACCAGAGCAGCGAGTTCAGCTCGTCGCGGGCCATCTGCGGGAACCCGGTGTCGAGTTCACCCAGCAGCCGCCAGCGCGGCCGGTCCCCGCGCCGCTGCTCGGCAAGCCCGAACAGCGGCCCCCGCACCACGATGTTCGGATACTTGCGGACCGAGGCGAACGCATCCGCCTGGGTGACCTCGAAGACCGGGTCGTCGCGGTGGGTGACGTTGATGGTGAGATGGTCCGGCGACTTCCCCGGGTAATCGTCCATGTACTCAGTGTGCCGAAGAGGGGGCGCCGGTGTCGGGGTTTCCGCCAGCAAGGCTGGGCCGCAGGGAAATTGACGCTCCGGAAGATCTTCTTCACGCCGAGAGGCGGCACCTGTGGCGGCGGCTTCCGCGCTGTCGCCCTCGACCGGGACCTCGGCGCCCGGTACCTGTCGATCGGTCTCACCTTCGGTGCGGGGGAACCGGCCGCCTACACCGACGCCCCGGCCCGCCGGGTGCCCGGCCCCGTAGCACCCTTGGTGGAGTCGGTGCTGGACGACGAGGCCATGGGCGACTGCCTGCTGAACCTCCGTGCGGACCCCCCGCGGCAGGTTGCCGACTTCTCGTCCATCGGTCCTCCGGGTTCTGTCAGGCGGCGCAGTCGTATTGCCTGGTCAGGTTCTCCACGGCCTCGACGATCACGGTGCGCGAATCCTTCATCAGGGACGCGTAGTTCCAGTCCTGTCCGACGACGGCCACCGGTGAGATCTTGAGGGTGACCGTGACGTACTGCGCGTCGGGCCGCTTCATCTCCTTCGCGCAGCCGTCCGGCAGTTGGACCTCGCTCCGCCGCCGGCCCACCCAGCCCATGAGGCCGTTCCCGATGCGGGTGGCGCCCTTCGGGGGGTCGTTCAGCGTCTCGGTGGGCCGCACGTCCAGGGTGTACTGGAGCCGCGCGCTGCTCTTGTCCTCAGCGCCGACCCGGTTGACGAAGCAGATCGTGGAGAAGATCGGGTCCTTCGGCTCGGCCGCGGACCCTGAGCTGTTCGGGATGAACTCGTCTACCTGGACGGCCCCGCCCTTGCCGTCCTGGAGCAGGCCCGCGGTCTCCTCCGTCAGCATGCCGAGACACAGGTTCTGCTCGCGCAGTTTCTTGAGCTCGGTCGGCCAGAGGTCGACCGCCGCGACGACGAGCGCGGCGGGCAGCACCAGGTACTTCTTGTTCATGACTCCGTGCTCTCCCCCCTCGGCGCCCGGAACCTCGCAGCCGCCTGCCGCGTCACGATACCCGCGCGGCCAGGGCCGTTGAGGTGTCGGGGCCCGACGGCCTCTCGTGGCCCGGCAAGGCCCTCAAGCCGTTGCCGCCGCCAGCAGGGCGACGTGGGGAAGTGCCAGCGTGCCGTCCGGCGTACGGAATTCGGCGCTGAGATCGTCGTACGCCCGCCTGGCCGCCGCCACCCCCTCCGCGCCCCCGCTGTTGAGGACCTGGCCGATCGCGCCGATCCCCTGTTCCGCCCCCGCCCACCAGGTGTCGGGATCGCAGCGGTGCTCCCAGGCCACCTCGGAGCACTGGGCGTCGAGGAGTCCGGCCGCGTCGAGCAGGGTCGCGAGGCCTTCGGGCGTACGGGGGAAGTCGTCCTCGGGGGCGAGGGCCGGGAGCCAGTCGGGGCGGGTGAGGCGGGCGGCCTGGGCGGCTCGGCCGATCAGGGTCTGGCCGGGGGCTCCGGGTGACCGCCAGATGGTGACCGCCAGCCGGCCGCCGGGGCGGGTGATCCGGCGGAGCTCGGCCAGCGCTTCGCGGGGGCGGCCCACGTGGTTGAGCACGAAGTTGCCGACGACCGCGTCGAACGTGTCGTCCGCGTAGGGCAGTTCGGGCAAACGGGCGATGTGCGCCGCCGCGATGCCCGGGACGGCCAGGCGGGTCGCCTCCGCCATGCCCGGTTCGGCGTCGGCCGCGTACACCCTCGCTCCGCGCGCGACCGCCGCCGCGCTCACGGTCCCGCTGCCGCAGCCGACGTCGAGCACGCGCGTGCCGCGCCCGGTGCCGGCGGCGTCGAGCAGGGCCGCCGCCGGGTGGGCGCAGAGCCGGGCGTAGGTGCGGGCGTACGCCTCGGCCTTGCCGGACCAGATGCGCCGCTCGGCGTGGTCGAAGGCGGTCATGGCGGTCACGTCGGTCACGGTCGTCACGCGTGGTCCCCTTCGGGTCGGGTTCGGCGAAGTCCTCGCGGAGGGCGTCGGGACGGCCTCCACCGGGCGGGGCGACTGCTCGTGCGCACTCGTCAGCTCGTGCGCACCTTCCGCAGCACGGTCTCCGCCACCTCGGCGGGCACGACGCCCGTCGTGTCGACCACCTGAGCCTCACGGCGGAGCCAGGGCAGAGCCTGCTCGTAGTCGGTCAGATGGTCCAGGCGCCACTGCTTGGCACCGGCGCTCTCGGGCTTGGTGTCGGTCTCGATGCGTTCGACGAGGGTGTCCCGGTCGGTGTGCAGCAGGAAGTGGTGCACGGGGATGCCGGCCCTCGTCAGGCCGTCGTGGATCTCCCGCCAGTACGGCTCGACCAGGACCGTCTGGGTGACCACCAGCGTGCCGCCCACATGGTCGAGGACCTGCCGTGCGGTCTCCACCACGAGGCCTCGCCAGGGCGGGAAGTCCTGGAAGTCCTTCTCCGGGACTCCGAGGACGTGCCGGAGCATCCAGCCGACCGTCTCCGTGTCGAAGAGCCGGGACTCCGGGAGGAGCGAGGTCACCTCCTTCGCGGTGGTGGTCTTGCCCGCGCCGAAGGTTCCGTTCAGCCAGATGATCATCGTTCCACCCTAGGGGCAGACGGGCGCCGGCTCCCGATAGGTTTCGGTCACACCCGCCGTGAGGACGGCCGGACCCGGTTCTACGCATGAGGGAGCTCGCATGGCATCCATCCACCGCACCACCATGACGCCCACGAAGCTGGAGCTCATCACCGGCTGGCTGCCGAAGCAGAGCTGGTACGTGGGAGCCGCGGGCACGCCGGATCTGGTCAAGGCCGGCGGGTTCCGCCTGGACGATCCGGACGGGGCGGTCGGGATCGAGTTCATGGTCGTGGTGGACGCGGCCGACGCGCCGGAGCCGGTGGCGTATCTGGTGCCGCTGGGCTACCGGGGCGCGGCGCTGGAGGGCGTACCCGGTGAGGCGCTGATCGGCACCTCCGAGCATGGGGTGCTCGGCACCCGGTGGGTCTACGACGGCGCCCACGATCCGGTGGTGCTGGCGCAGTTGAACGCTCTTCTGCGCGGTGAGGCCACGCCGCAGCACCAGAGCCTGAGCGACACCCTTGACCCGACCGTCACCGTGCAGGGAGCCGCACCCGGACCCGACGACGCGTACGACGTTCGGATCAGCCGCGTCCTGCGGGCGACGGAAGCCGAGCAGGGGGCGGCGGTGCGTCTCGTCGGCGGCTGGAGCCGGCCGGACGGAACGGCCGCACGTGGAGTGTTCGCGGCGGTCTCGCCGCGGTAGGACGTCGCGCGAGCACCGGCACCGGGGGCGGCGGCCTCATGCGACCGGCCCCTTCGGTTCGAGTTCGGCGAAGTCCTCGTGGAGGGCGTCGAGATGGCGGCCGGTCGGCGCGCCGGCCGGGTCCAGTTCCGCCAGTCGCCAGCCGGGCAGCTGCGCCTCGACCTCGGCGGGAAGCGATCCGTCCGCCGGGTCCGCCAGGGCGTACAGCACCCCGAACGCCGTCTCCCGGGCGACCTCGCGGGCCAGTGCGCCCAGGTCCTCGGGGGTGAGCCCGGCCGCCAGGGCCCGGTCGACGGCGTCGGCGGCCGCGCCGTCGGTGCGGTAGGCGGCCACCCACCGGGGCACCTCCGTGGCCCAGGCGTCGACGTCCTGCCACACCGTGCGCAGGAGGCGGTAGCGGGCGAGCTGCGGCAGCCCCTCCTCCGTCTCGGACTCGGCCCAGTCCCGGGCGTCGGCATCCGCCCCCAGGGCTCCGAAGAGGGCGGTCAGCCTGTCGAGTTCGGTCATGGGGAGGGAGGGTACCGGCCGTGGTCCGGACGGATGGGCCTGGCCGGACCGATGAGTTTCGGCGGGGTGCGCGGTCAGTACATCCGTGAGAGTGGGCGCCCCACGGGCCACCCGCCACGAGATGCCCGTACGAGACACCTGGGAGACCCCGATGCGCACCCTGATCAGCACCGCCTTCGTTTCGCTCGACGGCGTCATGGAAGCCCCGGGCGGCGAGCCCGGCTACCGGAACTCGGGGTGGACGTTCAAGGACGTGGAGTTCCTGCCGGAGGCGTACGAGCTCAAGGGGCGGGAGCAGGAGGAGGCCGCGGCCCTGCTGCTGGGCCGGGCCAGTTACGAGGCGTTCAGCCCGGTGTGGCCGGGCATGGAGGAGTTCACCGGGTACAAGGCGATGCCGAAGTACGTCGTCTCCACCCGGCTGACCGACGGCGACCTGGTCGCCGACTGGGGCGAGACCACGATCCTGCGGTCGCTGGACGAGGTCGCCGCTCTCAAGGAGACCGAGGGCGGCCCGATCATCATCCACGGCAGCACCGAGCTGAACCGGAACCTCGCGGACGCCGACCTCATCGACCGGTACCACCTGCTCGTCTTCCCGCTCCTGCTCGGCGCGGGAAAGCGCCTGTTCAGCACGACGGACAAGGACGCCCAGAAGCTGAAGCTGGTCGAGTACGAGGCGTACGCCAACGGGATCCAGAAGAACGTGTTCGACGTCGTTCGTTGACGATCACCGGGCCCCCTGCCGGACAGGAGGAGGGCCCGGTGCGAGAACACCGCCACGAGCACCATTACGGCAGGTTGCGGGCCATCACGATGCGCTGGACCTGGTTCGTGCCCTCGTAGATCTGGGTGATCTTGGCGTCGCGCATCATGCGCTCGACCGGGTAGTCCCGCGTGTAGCCGTAGCCGCCGAGCAGCTGGACGGCGTCCGTGGTGACCTCCATGGCGACGTCGGAGGCGAAGCACTTGGCGGCCGCGCCGAAGAACGTGAGGTCGCCGTCGACGCGCTCGGACTTGGCGGCGGCCGAGTAGGTGAGCTGGCGGGCCGCCTCCAGCTTCATCGCCATGTCGGCGAGCATGAACTGGATGCCCTGGAAGTCCGCGATCGGCTTGCCGAACTGCTTGCGCTCCTGGACGTACCCCTTGGCGTAGTCCAGCGCGCCCTGGGCGATGCCGAGGGCCTGGGCCGCGATGGTGATGCGGGTGTGGTCCAGGGTCTTCATCGCCGTGGCGAAGCCCGTGCCCTCCTCGCCGATCATGCGGTCGGCGGGGATCCGGACGTTGTCGAGGTAGACCTCGCGGGTCGGGGAGCCCTTGATGCCGAGCTTCTTCTCCGGGGCGCCGAAGGAGACGCCCTCGTCGGACTTCTCGACGACGAACGCGGAGATGCCCTTGGAGCGCTTCGTCGGGTCGGTGACCGCCATGACCGTGTAGTACTCGGAGACGCCCGCGTTGGTGATCCAGCGCTTCACACCGTTGAGGACCCAGAAGTCGCCGTCGCGCACGGCCTTCGTCTTCATGCCCGCCGCGTCCGAGCCGGCGTCCGGCTCGGAGAGGGCGTACGAGAACATCGCGTCGCCCTTGGCGAGCGGGCCCAGGTATTTGGCCTTCAGCTCCTCGGATCCGGAGAGGATCACCGGGAGCGAGCCGAGCTTGTTGACGGCCGGGATCAGGGAGGAGGAGGCACAGGCGCGGGCCACCTCCTCGATCACGATGACCGTGGCGAGCGCGTCGGCGCCGGCCCCGCCGTACTCCTCCGGCACGTGGACGGCATGCAGGTCCGAGGCGACCAGGGCGTCCAGCGCCTCCTGCGGGAAGCGGCTCTCCTCGTCGACCGCTGCGGCGAAGGGGGCGATCTTCGTCTCGGCGAGCGCGCGGATGGTCTCGCGGAGCATGTCGTGCTCCTCGGCCGGACGGTACAGGTCGAAATCGGTCGAACCCGCCAAGACGCTCACTCCCCAGATGCTAACTACCGTTAAGTAACTCAATTTTAGTGCGACGACCGTCCGACGGCATACGTGCCGCGTACGTGAGCTTGCCGACAGGGGTGGGGCATGAGGGAGGTACCGGGCATATCGAGCGGTGAATTCCGGCCTCCGGGTCCCCGACTATGCTCGGTCCGCACGTCCGTCCGTATCTTCCAGGAGCACTCCATGGCCCTCAGGATCACTGTGATCGGCACCGGCTATCTCGGCGCCACCCATGCCGCGGCCATGGCCGAGCTGGGCTTCGAGGTCCTGGGGCTCGACATCGTGCCGGAGAAGGTCCAGCTGCTGTCCGGCGGGCGCGTGCCGATGTACGAGCCGGGGCTCGAAGAGATGCTCCAGCGGCATGTCGCCGGTATCGAGGGGTCCACCGGGCGGCTGCGCTTCACCACCTCCTGGGAGGAGGTCGGGGAGTTCGGCGATGTGCACTTCGTCTGCGTGAACACTCCGCAGAAGCACGGCGAGTACGCGTGTGACATGAGCTATGTGGACAGCGCCTTCGAGTCGCTGGCCCCGCATCTGACCCGGCCGGTCCTGGTCGTCGGCAAGTCGACCGTCCCGGTCGGCTCCGCCGCCCGCCTCGCGGACCGGCTCGCCGAGCTGGCTCCGGTGGGCGCCGGCGCCGAGCTGGCCTGGAACCCGGAGTTCCTCCGCGAGGGCTTCGCCGTGCAGGACACCCTGCATCCGGACCGGATCGTGGTGGGCGTGCGCAGCGAGACCGCCGAGAAGCTGCTGCGCGAGGTGTACGCCGGGCCGGTGGCCGAGGGCTCTCCGTTCGTGGTCACCGACTTCCCGACCGCCGAGCTGGTGAAGACCTCCGCGAACTCCTTCCTGGCCACCAAGATCTCCTTCATCAACGCGATGGCCGAGGTCTGCGAGGCCGCCGACGGGGACGTCGTGAAGCTCGCGGAGGCCATCGGGCACGACGAGCGCATCGGGAAGAAGTTCCTGCGGGCCGGGATCGGCTTCGGCGGCGGCTGCCTGCCCAAGGACATCCGCGCCTTCATGGCGCGCGCCGGAGAGCTGGGCGCGGACCAGGCGCTCACCTTCCTCCGCGAGGTCGACTCCATCAACATGCGCCGCCGCGGCCACATGGTGGAGCTGGCCCGGGAGGCGGTGGGCGGCGACTCGTTCCTCGGCAAGCGGGTCGCGGTGCTGGGCGCCGCGTTCAAGCCCGACTCCGACGACGTACGCGACTCCCCCGCGCTCAACGTCGCCGGGCAGATCCACCTCCAGGGCGGCCAGGTGACCGTGTTCGACCCGAAGGGGATGGACAACGCCCGGCGGCTGTTCCCGACGCTCGGTTACGCCGACTCCGCGCTGGAGGCGGTGCGCGGCGCGGATGTGGTGCTGCACCTGACGGAGTGGCGCGAGTTCCGCGAGCTGGACCCGGCCGAGCTGGGCGAGGTGGCCGCCCGCCGGATCATCCTGGACGGCCGCAACGCCCTGGACAGTGCCGTGTGGCGCGAGGCCGGCTGGACCTACCGGGCGATGGGCCGCCCGAAGGCCTGAGCCTGAGGGGTCCGCGGCCGGATTCGCGCACGTTCCGCGGACGGGCTCCGGCTTTGCGCGTGCGTTCCGCGGACGGGCTCCGGCTTTGGGCGTGCGTTCCGCGGGCGGGCTCCGGCTTTGCGCGTGCGTTCCGCGGACAGGCTGAGCGCATGGACGACTTGCGCGACCCCATCACCACTCCCCTCACCGACGACCTGTTGCGCGGCGCGCTCGACCTGGAGCGCACCGCGCGCGGCGGCCTGCTCCCGCACCGGCTGCCCGCCGCCGCACGGGCCCGGTTCGACGATGACGAGGAGCTGGCGCGGGCGGAGTCCCAGCCCTCCGGGGTGCGGGTGGTGTTCCGCACCCGCGCCACCGTCGTCGAGCTGGGTCTCCGGCGCACGGTCGTCGGCTACCAGGGCGTTCCGCCCGGCCCGGACGGCGCGTACGACCTGCACATCGACGGGGAGCCGGCCGGGCGGGCCACGGCGAGCGGCGGCGATGTCGTGCTCGTCGATCTGGCGGACGGTTCGAGGAAGACGTTCCCCGGGCGGATCGGCCGCGTCCGGTTCGACGGGCTGCCCGGGCGGGAGAAGGACGTCGAGATCTGGCTGCCGTACACCGAGACCGTCGAACTGATCGACCTGCGCACCGACGCCCCCGTCGCGGCCGTGGCGCCGGGCGGGCGCCGGGTGTGGCTGCACCACGGCAGTTCGATCAGCCACGGTTCCGCGGCCGACAGCTCGGCCACCGCCTGGCCCGCTCTGGCCGCCGCCGCGGCAGACGTGGAGCTGGTCAACCTGTCGCTGGCCGGCAACGCCCTGCTCGACCCGTTCACCGCGCGCGCCCTGCGGGACACCCCCGCCGATCTGATCAGCGTCAAGATCGGCATCAACCTCGTCAACCGCGACCTGATGCGGCTGCGCGCCTTCGGCCCGGCCGTGCACGGGTTCCTCGACACCATCCGCGAAGGGCGGCCCGCCACGCCGCTGCTCGTCGTCTCGCCCGTGCTCTGCCCCGCCCACGAGGACACTCCGGGGCCCGCGGCGCCGGAGTTCAGGGACGGGAAGGTGGAGTTCAGCGCGCTGGGCGACCCGGCGGAGACCGCCTCGGGCAAGCTGACCCTGGGCGTCGTCCGCGCGGAGCTGGCCAGGATCGTGGCGGAGCGGGCGGCGGCGGACCCGTATCTCTTCCAGCTGGACGGGCGCGCGCTGTACGGCGCGGCGGACCACGCCGAGCTGCCGCTGCCGGACCGCCTCCACCCGGACGCCGCCGCCCACCGCCGCATGGGCGAGCGCTTCGGGGCGCTCGCCTTCGGTCCGGGCGGACCGTTCGCGGCGGTGGGCGGGTAGGGCTGCGCGGCTCCAGGGCCTGTCGTCGCCCGGCAGTCGGCAGGCCCTAGCGAAGCGGGCCGTCCAGCTCGGCGATCGTCGCGTGGGACGGGCCGCGCCCGCTCTGCTCGTCGCGGGCCACGGCCTCCGCGTCGCGCAGTACCCGTACGGAGTTCTGCCAGGTGAGCTTGGCGAGGTCGCCCTCGGACCAGTTGCGCCGCAGCAGCTCGGCGATCAGGTTCGGGTAGCCGGAGACGTCCTCCAGGCCGCGCGGGGTGAACGCCGTGCCGTCGTAGTCGCCGCCGATGCCGATGTGGTCGACGCCCGCGACCGCGCGCATGTGGTCCAGGTGGTCCGCGATGGTCGATGCGGTGGCCTCGGGGCGCGGGTGGGCCGCCTCGAAGTCCTCGTGGATGCGCATCGCGACCGGGGTGGTGTCGAGGTGGTGCAGTCCGTGCTCGCGCATGTTGCGGTCGGCGGCCAGGGTCCAGGCGACGGCCTCGGGCAGCACGAACTTCGGGACGAAGGTCGCCATCGCGACGCCGCCGTTGGCCGGGAGGGCGGCGAGCACGTCGTCGGGGATGTTGCGCGGGTGGTCGCAGACGGCGCGGGCCGAGGAGTGCGAGAAGATCACCGGCGCGGTGCTGGTGGCGAGCGCGTCGCGCATGACGCCGTCGGCGACGTGGCTGAGGTCGACC
Organism: Streptomyces sp. SID14515; assembly: GCF_010548505.1. Lineage (NCBI taxonomy): Bacteria > Bacillati > Actinomycetota > Actinomycetes > Kitasatosporales > Streptomycetaceae > Streptomyces > Streptomyces sp. SID14515. The sequence goes on from NZ_JAAGMH010000008.1 coordinate 18,574, forward strand.
AGCATGCCGACGCGGTTCATCTCGCGGACGACCTCGTGGCCGAAGGCGGAGAGCCCGCCGAGGCGCGGCAGGTCCGTCGCGCTGTCGGCCCAGTCGATGTTGTCGTTGTGGGTGAGCGTCATGTAGCGGACGCCCAGGTCGTACAGCGCGCGCAGGGTGCCCAGCGAGTTGTTGATGGAGTGGCCGCCCTCGGCGCCCATCAGGGAGGCGATGCGGCCCTCGGCGCGGGCCTTCTCCAGGTCGTCGGCGGTGAGCGCCTGGCGCAGGTGCGTCGGGTAGCGGGCGATCAGCTCGCCCACGACGTCGATCTGCTCCAGGGTGGCGCTGACGGCCGCGTCGCCGGTCAGGTCGGTGCGGACGTACACCGACCAGAACTGGCCGCCGACCCCGCCGGCCCGCAGCCGGTTCAGGTCGGTGTGGAGCAGGCCGCGCTGGTCGGCGGCGATGTCCCGGGCGTCGAGGTCGTAGCCGACCTGTTCGCGCAGGGCCCAGGGGAGGTCGTTGTGTCCGTCGACAACGGGGTGGGCGGCGAGGAGTTCGCGGGCGCGCTGCACGTAGTCCATCTGCCGGCCCCTACTTTCCGAAGCCGAAGGAGTCGGAGCCCTGGACCTTGGAGCGCAGTCGCTTGCCCTTCTCGGTGGCCTGGGCGTTCAGCTCCTGCAGGAACTCCCGCATCCGCTCCTGGAGCGCGGGGTCGCTCGCGGCGAGGATCCGGGCGGCCAGCAGGCCCGCGTTGCGCGCGCCGCCGACCGAGACGGTGGCGACGGGCACCCCGGCGGGCATCTGGACGATGGAGAGCAGGCTGTCCATGCCGTCCAGGTACTTCAGCGGCACCGGTACGCCGATGACCGGCAGCGGGGTGACCGAGGCCAGCATCCCGGGCAGGTGGGCGGCCCCGCCCGCGCCCGCGACGATCGCCTTCAGGCCGCGGCCCGCCGCTTCCTCGCCGTACGCGATCATCTCGCGCGGCATGCGGTGGGCGGAGACGACGTCGACCTCGTAGGGGATCTCGAACTCGTCGAGCGCCTTGGCGGCGGCCTCCATGACGGGCCAGTCGGAGTCCGATCCCATGACGATGCCGACGAGCGGGGCGGCGGGGGATCCGGTGCCGGGGGAAGTCATTCGGTGATCGTTCCTCGCAGGTAGTCGGCCGCGTGCCGGGCGCGCTCCCGCACGTCCGCCAGGTCGTCGCCGTAGGTGTTGACGTGTCCGACCTTGCGGCCGGGCTTCACGTCCTTGCCGTACATGTGGATCTTGAGCTGCGGGTCGCGGGCCATGCAGTGCAGATACGCCTGGTACATGTCCGGGTAGTCGCCGCCCAGGACGTTGCACATGACCGTCCAGGGGGCGCGCGGGCGCGGGTCGCCGAGCGGGAGGTCGAGGACCGCCCGTACGTGGTTGGCGAACTGCGAGGTGATCGCGCCGTCCTGGGTCCAGTGGCCGGAGTTGTGCGGGCGCATCGCCAGCTCGTTGACCAGGATGCGGCCGTCCCGGGTCTCGAACAGCTCCACCGCGAGGTGGCCGACGACACCGAGCTCGGCGGCGATACGGAGCGCGAGCTGCTGGGCCTCGCCGGCCAGCGCCTCGTCCAGCTCCGGGGCCGGGGCGATCACCGTGTCGCAGACGCCGTCGACCTGGATGGACTCCACCACCGGATAGGCCACGGCCTGGCCGTGCGGCGAGCGGACGATGTTCGCCGCGAGCTCCCGTACGAAGTCGACCTTCTCCTCCGCGAGGACCGGAACGCCGGCGCGGAACGGGTCGGCCGCGTCCGCCTCGGAGCGGACCACCCACACGCCCTTGCCGTCGTACCCGCCGCGCACGGTCTTGAGGATGACGGGGAAGCCCCCGGCCTCCTCGGCGAACGCGGCGGCGTCGGCCGGGTCGCTCACGATGCGGTTACGGGGGCAGGGGGCGCCGATCTCCAGGAGTTTGGCGCGCATCACCCCCTTGTCCTGGGCGTGCACCAGGGCATCGGGGCCGGGGCGCACGGGGATGCCGTCCGCCTCCAGGGCCCGCAGGTGCTCGGTGGGCACGTGCTCGTGGTCGAAGGTGATCACGTCGCAGCCGTGCGCGAAGGCGCGGAGCGTGTCCAGGTCGCGATAGTCGCCGATGACGACCTCGCTGACCACCTGGGCCGCCGAGTCCTGGGGCGTGTCACTGAGGAGCTTGAATTTCAGGCCGAGGGGGATACCCGCCTCGTGGGTCATGCGGGCGAGCTGACCGCCGCCGACCATGCCGACTACCGGGAACGTCACGACTCCAGGGTATCCGGCGCGCCGGTGGTTCCCGGACGGCCGTACGGATGCCGTCCGCCCGCCGCCCCTGCGGACTCACGGGCGTCACACGGGTGGGCTGGTTAGCATGGCGGAGTTGACGTGCTTACGTCGACACGTCATCCAGACGCCTTCCGACGGACGGGGCCAGCGATCACCATGAGCGAACCGGGCGCACTGCGGACCCGGCTTGAGCTGCTGGCCCGGGAGGTCGCCAAGTTCGGCGCGGTCGGCGCTTTCGGCCTGCTGGTCAACATCGCGGTCTTCAACCTGCTGCGGCACACCACGGACCTCCAGGTGGTCCGGGCGAGCGTGCTGGCGACCTTCGTCGCGATCCTCTTCAACTACGTGGGCTTCCGCTACTGGACCTACCGGGACCGCGACAAGACCGGCCGGACCCGTGAGCTGGCGCTCTTCCTGCTGTTCAGTGCGGCGGGCGCGGTGATCGAGACGGGCGTGCTGTACCTGGCGACGTACGGCTTCGGCTGGAACACCCCGGTCCAGAGCAATGTCTTCAAGATCGTCGGCATCGGGATCGCCACCCTGTTCCGCTTCTGGTCCTACCGGACCTGGGTCTTCAAGACCCTGCCCGCCAAGGAGGCCGTGCTGAGCGCGGAACGGTTTCTGGAGCAGCGCAGGCCGACGGAGGAACGGGTAGCGCCCGATCCCGTACGGAACTGACCCACGGCGCTGCTCGTTGTTCAGCGCACCGGGCGCTCGGGGTCCTTGCGGTCGACCGGGACCCGGCTGAGGAAGAGCGCGAAGACCGCCGGGTGCTGCTGGAGCAGTTCCAGCCGTCCGCCGTCCGCCTCCGCGAGATCACGGGCGACGGCCAGGCCGATGCCGGTGGAGTTGCGGCCGCTGATGGTCCGCTCGAAGATCCGCGCCCCCAGTTCGGCGGGGACGCCGGGGCCCTCGTCGGTGACCTCGATGACCGCCTGGTTGCCGGTGACCCGGGTGCGCAGGGCGACGGTGCCGCCGCCGTGCATCAGTGAGTTCTCGATCAGCGCCGCCAGGACCTGGGCGACCGCGCCCGGGGTTCCGACGGCCCGCAGCCCGTGCTTGCCGGAGCAGACCAGCGCGCGGCCGGCGCTGCGGTAGGCGGGGCGCCACTCCTCGATCTGCTGCTTGACGATCTCGTCGAGGTCGAAGACGACGGCGGAGCCGGTGCGCGGGTCGCGGGAGTTCGTCAGGAGCCGCTGGACGACGTCGGTGAGGCGCTCGACCTGCGTGAGGGCGATGTTCGCCTCCTCCTTCACCGTGTCGGGGTCGTCGGTGACGGAGATCTCCTCGATCCGCATGGAGAGCGCGGTCAGCGGTGTCCGCAGCTGGTGCGAGGCGTCCGCGGCCAGTCGGCGTTCGGCGGTCAGCATCCGGGCGATCCGTTCGGCGGAGGAGTCCAGGACGTCGGCGACCCGGTCCAGCTCGGGCACCCCGTACCGCTTGTGGCGCGGGCGCGGGTCCCCGGAGCCGAGGCGTTCGGCGGTCTCGGCGAGGTCGGTGAGCGGGGAGGCCAGCCGGTTGGCCTGGCGTACGGCGAGGAGCACGGCCGAGACGATCGCCAGCAGCGCCACCGCGCCGATGATCAGGAGCGTGCGCCCGACCTCGCGGGTGACGGACGAGCGGGACTCCTCGACGGTGACCTTCTCGCCCCCCTCCCCGGTCTCGGTGGCGCGCAGGACGCTGCCGGAGGGGCGTTCGCCGACGGAGATGGGCTCGCGGCCGGGGATCTCGATCAGCGCGAACCGGGCCGGGTCGATCTGTTCGGCCAGCACGCCGGAGTTGATCGTCTCTTCGCCCAGCAGCCGGCTCTCGACCACGCTGATCAGCCGGAGCGCCTCGGACTCGACGCTCTCCTGGGCGCTGGCGCTGATGGTGCGGGTCTCCACGATCACCAGCGAGACGCCGAAGACGGCGATGACGACGAGCACCACGGCGAGCGTGGAGTTGATCAGCCGACGGCGCATGTCCGCCGCCTCAAGGGGCCGTCGGGGCGGTTCTCAGGACGCATGGGAGCTTCGTACGTCAGCTCTTCTCGAACCGGAAGCCGACGCCCCGCACGGTGGCGATGTAGCGCGGATTGGCGGCGTCGTCGCCGAGCTTCTTGCGCAGCCAGGAGATGTGCATGTCGAGGGTCTTGGTGGAGGACCACCAGGTGGTGTCCCAGACCTCGCGCATCAGCTGGTCGCGGGTGACGACCCGGCCGGCGTCCCGGACCAGGACCCGCAGCAGGTCGAACTCCTTGGCGGTGAGCTGGAGTTCCTCCTCGCCCATCCAGGCCCGGTGCGACTCGACGTCGATCCTGACGCCGTGGGTGGCGGGCTGCGGGACGGGCTCGGAGGCGCCGCGGCGCAGCAGGGCGCGGACCCGGGCGAGCAGTTCGGCGAGGCGGAACGGCTTGGTGACGTAGTCGTCGGCGCCCGCGTCCAGGCCGACGACGGTGTCGACCTCGTCGGCGCGGGCCGTCAGCACCAGGATCGGGATGGTGTGGCCGCCGGCCCGGAGCCTGCGGGCGACTTCGAGACCGTCCATCCCGGGCAGCCCCAGGTCGAGGACGACCAGGTCGATGCCGCCCTGGAGTCCGGCGTCGAGCGCGGTCGGACCGTCCTGGCGGACCTCGACCTCGTAACCCTCCCGACGCAGTGCGCGGGCCAGTGGCTCCGAGATGGATGCGTCGTCCTCGGCGAGCAGTACACGGGTCATGGACTGATGGTAGTCCGGACGGAGGTCCGGAAGTGAGGCCCACGACGCCACCTGCGGGTCAGCGCCACAAAGAGGACGGAGACCTTTGAATATGGGAGTGTGGTTCCACTAAGGCCTGTGATCCATGTCTCAAGTCCTTTCATATCCCGCTGTGTCGTGTCGTATGGTGTCCCGACGCCTGTTGCACTACTCAAGGACCTTTGGGCAGCCATGAGCGCCAAGGGTCCCTTTTGTGTGCGGGGCCGGTTCCCGCCGGCCCACTCCGAGTGAATGACCTGTGAGCCGGGCCCGGAACGCGAGGACGCGTGACGGGCGTGGATCCCGACGCGGTTCTTCCCCGCTCCGCCGCCGAATCTCCGCCAGGAGCCCGGCCGCGCGGAGCACGTCCCCCTCAGGCGTGGGGATGGGGTACGCCGCGCCGGTGCCGGCTGCCCCCCACCGGGCGCGTACCGCTCACGAGGCGACGCGTCCCGACCAGCAAGGATCGACCATGGCGTCCAGCCTGACGAAGGATTCGCCCAGTTCCGGCGAGAAGACCTTCTTCGGCCACCCCCGCGGTATGGCCACCCTGTTCATGACGGAGATGTGGGAACGCTTCTCCTGGTACGGGATGCGCGCCATCCTCACCCTGTACTTGGTGGCCGCTGTGCTCGACGGCCCCCTTGAGGGCCGGGAGGCGCTCGCCGCCTCCATCTACGGTGTCTACAACGCCGTCGTCTACATGGCGGCGATGCCCGGCGGCTGGGTCGCCGACCGCCTCTGGGGCGCCCGCAAGGCCGTTCTGGTCGGCGGCATCATCATCGCGCTGGGCCACTTCACCCTGGCGCTGCCGAGCGATATCGCGTTCTTCGTCGGCCTCGCGCTGATCGCGGCCGGTACGGGTCTGCTGAAGCCGAACATCTCGGCGATGGTGGGCGGCCTCTACGAGGGCCAGTCCAGCGCCCGCCGCGACGCCGGCTTCACGCTCTTCTACATGGCGATCAACATCGGTGGCCTCGCCGCCCCGCTGCTGGTCGGCTACCTCGGCGAGAACGTCAACTGGCACCTCGGCTTCGGTGTCGCCGGTGTCGGTATGACCTTCGCGGTCATCCAGTACGCACTGGGCTCCAAGCACCTCGGCGACGTCGGCAAGCTGCCCGCCAAGCCCATCTCCCCCGAGGAGCGCCGCAGCACGCTGCGCAAGGTGGGCCTGTGGGCCGGTATCGCGGTCGCCGCGCTGCTGATCGACCTGGCGCTGGGCACGTACGACATCGAGCACATCGTCAACGTCCTGGCCGTGCTGGGCGTCGTCGTGCCGATCGTCTACTTCATCACGATCTTCCGGGACCCGGCGCTGACCAAGGAGGACCGGCCGAAGATCAAGGCGTACGTGTGGTTCTTCATCACCGCCGTGCTCTTCTGGATGATCTACGACCAGTCCGGTTCGCTGCTGACGATCTTCGCGGACAACAAGACGGACCGCTTCATCGGCGGCTGGGAGTTCCCGGCCTCCTGGCTGCAGTCGGTCAACCCGGCCATGGTCATCATCCTGGCTCCGATCTTCGCCACGCTCTGGGTCAAGCTGGCCACACGCAACCGTGAGCCCAGCACCCCGATGAAGTTCGCGCTGGCGATGCTCCTCATCGGTGGCTCCTTCGGCATCATGGGCCTGGCGGGCGCGGCCGCGGCGAACAGCGAGACCGGCAAGGTCACCGTGTTCTGGCTGCTCGCCGTCTACCTGGCGCAGACCATGGGTGAGATGTGCCTCTCCCCGGTCGGCCTGTCGCTCTCCACGAAGCTGGCGCCGAAGATGTTCGTCGGCCAGATCATGGGTCTGTGGTTCCTGGCCACGTCGACGGGCAACGCCCTGAACGGCTGGACCACGAAGCTCAACGCTCCGCTGGGCGACGCCGCGTACTACACGTTGCAGGCGGTCGTGGCGGTCGCCGCGGGTGTCGCCTTCATGGTGGCGGGTCGCAAGATCCGCGCCCTGATGGGCAATGTGAAGTAGCGGCTCTCCGCCGAGGAACATACGGCAGCGGGTCCGCACGAGAAGTTCGTGCGGACCCGCTGCCGTTCGTCGTCGGCCGCTGCCTGTCGGTCTCGACTACTTCTTGGTCTCGACCTTGACGCTGCGCAGGAAGCTGCTGAACCCGCACTTCACCGAGGACTTCTCGCCGGGCTTCTTCCAGTCGCCGAACAGCGTCCACGGAATGGTGTGCTCGGCGCCCCGGCCGCGCACGACGTCGCAGACGAGCACGGCGCGGTGCTTCTTGACGGCCTTCCCCTTGGCGGACTTCTTGCAGGAGGAAGTCGACACCGGGCGTCCCAGCGAGAGGCTGGGCGTGGCCTTGCAGGTGTACTTCGCTCCGGCCGCCGCGGCGGGCGCGGCGGTCGCCAGCGTCAGTCCGGACGTCATCAGCAGGCCGGCGAGCACGCCCGTCGCAGCCTTCTTCCCCCAGGTCAGCTTCATGATGTTCCTTTTCTCAACCGGTGCCGCGCGAGCAGGTGGTCAAGCCTGCCGGAGAGCGCCGCACCCAGACGATTCCCTTCGCTCCTGCGAAGAGATGCGTAAGGAACCTAGCCTTTTCGATCTTGTGCGATCAAGGTGGAGCAGGTGATTTGAGCAAGTTCAGAGCATGAGCGCGCGGTACGGGTCCGGAGCACGGTTCCGAAGCATGCGGGGGCGCCGCCGGGCGAGTTTCCTCCGCCCGGCGACGCCCCTGTTCGTGGTCCGGCTCAGCGCGTGCCGCGCAGCCTCCGCCACGGGGTGAACGTGAACACCGCGCCGCCCAGCAGGATCGCCGTGCCGGCGACCAGGCCGAGTGCCCGCAGCGCGCCGTCGCCCTCGGCCCCGGTGGCGGCCAGGCCGCCGCCGGAGTCCGTGCCGCCGGACGCCGCGGTTCCGCCGGAGTCCGCCGCGCCGCCGCTGCCGCCGGACGCGCCGCCCGGCTGGGCGGAGGTGTCCAGCTCCAGGGAGACCGCCACGTCGTCGGGCGGGGTGCAGGTGGTGGTCGTACCGGCGGCCATCACCGTGAGGACGCCGGGGCTGAGCGTGGACTTTCCGCTCGCGCCGGGCTTGTACGTACCGGTGAGGTCAGGAATCTCGATCGGGGCCCCGGTCTTGATGACGTCCTTGTTCAGCGGCCCCTCTACCTTGACCGTGCCCTTGTCCGCCCCGCCGAGCTTGACGTCCATGGACGGCTTGACCTGGCCCGCCGGGATGTCGATCGGGCTGTCCATGACGGACTTGCTGAACTGCACCGTCAGGTCGTACGCGCCGCCGTTCTTCTTGGCGTTGATCTTGACCGGCGAGGTGGCGTTCTTGTCCCCGATCGGGGTCTTGCACGCGTAGGCGACGGACACCTCCTTGCCGGGGAAGTCGGTCTCGCCACCCCCGCCGCCGGTGCTCCCGCCGGAGTCGCCGCCGCCGGAGGTGGTGCCGCCCGCGTCCGTGCCTCCGTCGGCGCCGCCCGCCGTCGTACCGCCGGTGTCCGTGCCGCCGCCCGTCGTGGTGCCGCCGGTGTCATCGCCTCCGGTCGTGCCACCGCTGTCCGTGCCGCCGCTGTCCGTGCCTCCTGAGGTCGTGCCTCCGGTGGTGTCGCCGCCGCCCTCGGTGACCTTGATCGTGGCACCGGGCTGAACCTCTTCCTTCGGCGCGCACTTGGTGTCCGTGGAGATCGGCTTGGACACGTTGATGTCGTACGCGCCCGGCGTCAGCGTGATCTCCCCGGCGGCCTCCAGCTTCAGCGTGCCCTTCATGTCGGGCAGCACCATGGGGCTGTTCTTGGGGATGGGCGGGTTCTGCCGCGGGCCCTCCAGCTTCAGTTCGCCGCTCGCCGCACCGCCCAGGGTGATGGTCCCGGTCGGCTTGACCGTGTCCGCCCCCAGGTCCAGCACGTCCGGGTTCTTGGACGCGGCCTCGACCGTCTTCCAGACGACCTCGATCTCGTCGCCCACCTTCGCCTCGGCCGGGGCGGTCAGCTCCACCTTCGTGGTGCCCTGCACCGCGGGCAGTCCCGAGATCGGCGGCGGAATACATTCCGTCGCGTAACTGACCTCGGCGGCCTGGGCCGGACTCGCGGCCATCAGGATGCCCGCGCCGCCGAGCATCAGCGCGACTCCGGCCGCGCTCATCCTCCGTTGCGTTCTCACGCTTGTCCCTTCGTCGTGGGTCGGGGTCGGTTCTTCGACGGTGCGGAATCCGGGGTGAACCACGGCAGCACGGCCGTGGTCGCGGTGGTGTTCATGGCGGCGGCGGGGGCGGCGGGGGCCGCGGTCGGCCTCCGCGTACGGTGCGCGCCGGCGGGGCGGGGCCGGACCTTGTCCACGACCGCCATGCCGATACGGAAGACGGCCGCCGGGACGACCAGGCAGAGCAGGACCCAGAAGAGCGTGACGCCCCAGGGCCGGCCGACCCCCCACGGCTGCTCGGCCAGCACCTTCGTCCCGTACCGCAGGGAGACCTGGTAGTCGCCGTGCGCACCCGCCGACAGTTCGACCGGCAGCTTGATCTGCGCCTTGCCGCCCGGGGCGACCGTGCCGCGCCACTGGCGTTCCTCCCACTGCGGGGCGTAGACGCCGTGCGCGGTGCCGATCTCGAAGACGGGGTCCTCGACGGGGGCGGACCCGAGATTGCCTACGGTGAAGACGAGTCGGCGCGCGGGCGGGGCGCCGAACCAGGTGAGCAGGGAGCTGTCGCCCTCCAGCCGTGTGGTGGCCAGCACCGCGAGCTTCCCGTCGCCGGTCTGCCGCGGCAGGTCCGCCGTGGGATGGCCCGCCACGGTGAACACCGCGTCGGCCAGCGCCTGTTCGCCCGTCACCGTGGCGACGTGCACCACGCAGGGGCACGGCTTCGGCGGTTCGGTGACCGGCAGCTTCTTGCTGAAGGCGCCCTTCTTGTCGGTCGTGACGGCGCGGCCGTCGGCGTTGGCGCAGGAGTTGGTGCCACCGATCACGCCGCGCTCCGGCGTCGACTGCCCGCAGATCAGCAGCATCAGCAACGCCTCGGCGCGCCAGCCGCTGCCGCTGACGGTGATCTCGCCGCCCTTGCCCGCCTCCTTCTTGGACAGGCTGACGGTGGGGTCGCCCTCGGCCGCCCGGGCGGCCTGCGCCGGTAGGACGACCAGGGCGGGCAGGAGCGCCAGGAGGGCGGCCAGGAGCAGGAGGACAGGCGACGCGGTGCGCCGGAGGAGTCGGGGGCCGGGCTGCTGCGTCACTTTTCCGCTCCCGCCTTCACCAAGGGCCTCGTGTCGGTGTCCGTGGTCGGTTGCCGGTCGCCTGCGGCTTCCGTGTCCGGAGTGTCCAGGGGCTCCGACGGCTCCGGGCCGCCTCGCCGGACACGTCGCCGTCGTCGGTACGCGCCGGAGCCGAGCACGGCCAGGACGCCGAGGACCAGCAGCCCACCGCCGACGGCCGGCAGCACCGGGATGTACGTCGCCGAGGCCTCCGCCTCGTCCCGGGCGCCCCCCGACGCGGTGACCCGCAGCCGTACGGTGACCGCGTCCAGGGCCGGGGCGTCGGGCCAGGGCTCGGTCAGCTCCACCCGCCGGCCGGGGGCCAGCTCCAGCGGAAGGGGCCGTTCCGGGCGGTCCAGCAGCGTGCCGAACACCCCTTCGGCGCGCACCGCCAGCCGGGGCGTCAGCATCGCGTTGCCCCGGTTGACCAGGGCGTACCGAACAGTCCCGCCGGATATCTCGACGTCCTCGACGGTGAGCGCCGCCAGCGTCGGACCGCCGATCCGGACCCGGACCGGTACGCGGCTCTCCTCGCCCCCGTCGACCGCCACGACCTCCCCGGAAGCGTCGCCGGGCACCGCGTCGGGCGGCACCGTGAGGGCGAGCGGCACCTCGGCGCGGGTCCGGGCCGGCACGGTGACCGTGTCCACGGCGAACCGGATCCAGGCCCCGGCCCGGCCGTCGCCCCGTAGCCGTACGGTCAGCGGGGCGCGGCCGGAGTTGGTCACCGCGAGCCGGTCCTGGAGGACCGTGCCGGGGGTGCCCTCCAGATAGACGTACGGTCTGGCGTCCCGGTCGGTGCCGCCCGCGGGCCGGGCCGTCCAGTCCGCCGGACCGTCGTCGTCGGCGGCGTCAGCGGCGGCGGCCGGGGGCGACGTGAGCGCGCACAGCAGCGCGGCGAGCACCGCCGTGAGGACGAGCAGCGCGCGGCGGAGGCGCGGGGTGGGTGGCGACATGGGCGGCTCCTCTGCCTTCCGGCGGCGATGGCGCTGCCGTACGCGTAAGCGCTCCGTGCGGGCCGTGCGCTTGCGTACCGGCCGTGCGGGCCGTGCGCTTGCGTACCGGCCGTGCGGGCCGTGCGCTCCGTGCGGGCCGTGATCAGCCTGTGGTGCGCTGTCCTCGCCGGGTCAGCCAGAGCACTCCGGCCGCCCCGGTCAGCAGCACGGTCCCGCCGAGCGTGCCGAGCGCCGCCGCCGAGTCCAGCGGACCGGTGCGGGGCAGTTCGCCGCCGCCCGAGGAGCCTCCCGAACTGCCGCCGGTCGAGCCGCCCGTGGAACCGCCGGTGGAGCCGCCCGTGGAGCCGCCGCCCGACGACCCGCCCGCCCCCTGGACGTCGAGTTCGAGGGAGGGGCCCGGACTGTTCTTGGGCGTACAGGTGGTGGTCGTACCGAGCGCCTTGATGGTGAGGACCCCGGCGGTGAAGGTGACCTTGCCGCTCTTCTTCGGGGTGTACGTCCCCGACAGATCACTGATCTTGATGGGGGTGTTGGCCGGAATCGCCTCGGCGTTCGCCGGACCGGAGACCTGGACCTTCCCCTTCTCCGCGCCGCCCAGCTCGATCACGGCGCTCGGGTTCATGGCGCCTTTGCCCAGTTCGACCGGGCTGGAGGAGACGCCCTTCTGGAAGGACATCGTGAGCTTGTAGCCGTCGCCTCTCTTGACGCCCTTGATATCGATGGGCGAGACCGCCCCCTTGGGCCCGATGGGCGTCACGCACTGGTAGTTGACGTCCACGACCTCGGCGTACGCGGCGGGCGCGCCCGCCACCACGATCGAGCCCGCCAGCGCGGCCGCCAGCGCGAGAGTTGTCCGCTTCTGGTTCGACACCTCGTGTTCCCCTCATGCCGGACGCCGCCGCGCGCCACGATCCGTACGGGCGCGCATGACTGACGGCACATCAGATTTGGCGCTCAAGGTACGCCCGGGGCCTGATGGAGGGAAGACAAAGTGCGCGCCGATCCGGGCGCGCTCTTTCGGGCCGGGCCTGTGGCATCTGCCCGGCGGAGGGGTCGACCCGGGCGAGCAGCCTGTCGAGGCGCTGGCTCGTGAGCTCCTGGAGGAGACGGGGAGCCGACGGTCACGGAGATCGACGGCTCCACCGAAGCGGCGGTATGGGTCCCTCTGGAGGACCTGAAGGGCCTGGAGGACGGCACGGCACTGTCTCCGGCCGCTGCCGACGCCCTCCGCATGCTGGATCGGGCGAAGGCCGCCCGCACCCTCTAGGCGGGTGCGGCGAGCTCCGCCCAGACGGTCTTGCCCGGGGCGTCCGGTGTGCGCTGGACGCCCCAGTCGAGGCAGAGGCGCTGCACGATGAACATGCCGTGCCCGCCGGGCCGGCCGGCGCGGTGCGGCGTACGGGGTGCGGGCTGTCCGGCCCCCCGGTCGACGACCTCGACGCGCAGCGCCTTGGGGGTGCGGCCGATCCGGAGCTCCTCGGGGCCTTCCGCGTGCAGGCAGGCGTTGGTCACCAGCTCGGAGACGACCAGCAGGACGTCCTCGGCGGCGGCCCGGCGGTCCGCGCTGGACGCCGGAAGCCAGCCCCAGTCGTGCAGGGCCTGCCGGGCGAAGTCACGGGCCGTCGGCACGATGCCGCTGACCTGCCGGAGTGAGAGCGTGCGCCACTGCCGCTCGGCCGGGACGGGCGAGGCTGCGCCCGCTTCGTCCGGCTCGCGACCGAGGTCGCCCGGCGGATGCTGCCGGGTGGTGCTCATCAGCGCTTCACCTCACCGATTCGCCATGTCGCCATGTCGCCGTTGAACAGATAGTGATCAGTTACCGAGTGTGCCGGAGCCCTCGCGGGGCTCCGCCGGGGTGTCTCCTGCCCTGCCGTTTCGCAACAACACCCACTTGAGGCACACGATCGCGTGACACAGCCGACATCGGGGACGTCCGCGGTCGCGCGCTCGTGCCGGGTCAGGTGGCCAGGGCCTCTTCGAGCGTGGCGTGGACAGTGAAGACCGCCTCCGCGCCGGTGATCTCGAACACCCTCGCCACGACGGGCAGCATTCCGGCCAGATGAACCCCTCCTCCGGCCGCCTCCGCCTTGAGGCGGGCGCCGAGCAGCACGTTCAGCCCGGTGGAATCGCAGAAGTCCAGCCGGGAGCAGTCGACCACCAGGCGTGACCGCCCCTGCTCGACCGCACTCTCCAGGGGCTCACGCAGCAGATCGGCGGTGTGGTGATCGAGCTCACCCACCGGCGTCACGACCTCGCTGCGCCCCTCGGTCCGGGCCTCGACCTGAAGCCGACCCCGGTTCGCACTGCCGACCGTCCCGCGGTCCATGCCTGTCCCTCTTCGCCGTTCGTCACTGTGCGCGTCACTGCCTGTGCGGCTGTATGCGTAGCTGCCGCCGACGTGCGTAAAACAGTACGCGTTCCGTTCGCCACGCGGTAGTCGAAGAACTCAACAAACCGGACATATAGCAGTAATTGGCGCTTGTCACTGCTGGCCAGGACCGGGTATGGGTAGAGGGACACCCGAAACACGACCGGCTTTGGAGGCGCCGCTTCACCGCAGGAACACGTATGGGCATCGGCAGCCATATGCCGAGAACGATGGAGGAGAACCATGTCACCCCGGCTCGACGAAGCGCGTACCCACAACGCGTCGTCGGCATGTCCTCAGGGACCGACCAATTCCGACTCCCCCGCCGCGAGCGCCGTTCCCGGCCCGCGCACCAGCACCACCAGCTCCACCGGCACCACCTCAGACTTCTCCGGCGCGGCCGGCGAGGGACTCGAAGGACTCCCCGAGATCCCGCCCTACGCCGAAGTGGGCGCTCTGGACGCCAGGGCCCTGTCGAAGACGCTCTTCGAGCGGCTGGAGTCCCTCGAAGAGGGCACCCACGAGTACAGCTACGTACGCAACACTCTCGTCGAGCTGAACCTCGCACTCGTCAAGTTCGCCGCCTCCCGGTTCCGCTCCCGCAGCGAGCCGATGGAGGACATCGTCCAGGTCGGCACCATCGGCCTGATCAAGGCGATCGACCGGTTCGAGCTGAGCCGCGGGGTGGAGTTCCCCACCTTCGCGATGCCGACGATCGTCGGTGAGATCAAGCGCTTCTTCCGTGACACCAGCTGGTCCGTGCGCGTGCCGCGCCGGCTCCAGGAGCTGCGGCTCGACCTGGCGAAGGCGGGCGACGAGCTCTCCCAGCAGCTGGACCGCGCGCCCACCGTGGCGGAGCTGTCCGAGCGCCTCGGCATCACGCCGGAGGAGGTCGTCGAGGGCATGTCCGCGAGCAACGCGTACACCGCGAGCTCGCTGGACGCCAAGCCCGAGGAGGACGACAACGAGGGCGCCCTCGCGGACCGCATCGGCTACGAGGACCACGGCCTCGAAGGCATCGAGTACGTCGAGTCGCTGAAGCCGCTGATCGCCGCGCTGCCCGCCCGGGACCGGATGATCCTCTCGCTCCGCTTCGTCAGCAACATGACGCAGTCGGAGATCGGCGAGGAGCTGAACATCTCGCAGATGCACGTGTCCCGGCTGCTCTCCCGGACGCTGACCAAGCTCCGTAAGGGTCTGACCCTGGAGGAATGACCCCGGCCGCCCCGCCGCCCCGCCACGGGGCTCCACGGGCCGTCGAGCACCGCGGAAGGACCCGCCCCGGATACCGGGAGCGGGTCCTTCCGCGTGTGGGCGGCCCTCGGCGCGCGTGTCCGGGCGCGCCCAGGGGCCGCCGGGGTCACACCACCCGCCGGCCGCTCCGCCAGACCGCGCTGACCAGCGGGACGCCCGGGCGGTAGGCGAGGTGGACATGGCTCGGGGCGTCGAGGAGGACCAGGTCGGCGCGGGCGCCGGGGGTGATCCGGCCGATGTCGGTACGGCGCAGGGCGGCGGCCCCGCCGGCGGTGGCCGACCAGATCGCCTCGTCCGGGGTCATCCCCATGTCGCGCACGGCCAGCGCGATGCAGAACGGCACCGACGAGGTGAACGACGAGCCGGGGTTGCAGTCCGTGGAGAGCGCGACGGTGGCCCCGGCGTCGAGGAGGCGGCGGGCGTCGGGCCAGGTGGCGCGGGTGGAGAACTCGGCGCCCGGGAGCAGGGTCGCCACCGTGTTGCCCTGGCCGAGGGCGTCGACGTCCGCGTCGGTGAGGTGGGTGCAGTGGTCGGCCGACGCGGCGTCGAGCTCGACGGCGAGCTGGACGCCGGGGCCGTAGCTCAGCTGGTTGGCGTGGATACGCGGGTGCAGCCCCTTGGCGCGGCCCGCCGTGAGGATGGCGCGGGCCTGGTCGCCGTCGAAGGCGCCCTGCTCACAGAACACGTCGATCCAGCGGGCGTGCGGGGCGCAGGCCTCCAGCATCGGGCCGGTGACCAGGTCCACGTATCCGGCGGGGTCGTCGGCGTAGTCGGGGGACACGATGTGGGCGCCGAGGTAGGTGACCTCGTCGGTGTGGCGGCCCGCGACGCGCAGAGCGCGGGCCTCGTCCTCGACGGTGAGGCCGTAGCCGGACTTGGTCTCGAAGGTGGTGGTGCCCTGGCTCAGGGCCTCGGCGAGGTAGCGGGCGACGTTGGCGGAGAGCTCCTCGTCGGAGGCGGCCCGGGTGGCGGCGACGGTGGTGCGGATGCCGCCCGCGCGGTAGGGCTGCCCGGACATTCGGGCGTTGAACTCCTGGGTGCGGTCGCCCGCGAAGACCAGGTGGGAGTGGGAGTCGACGAAGCCCGGGATCACCGCGCGGCCCGCCGCGTCGAGGACGTTGTCAGTGGCGGGTGCTTTGCTGGATTCACCGGTCCAGACGATGCGGTCGCCGTCGATGACGACGGCCGCGTCCTGGATCAGGCCCAGGGGGGTCCCGTTGCCGAGGGAGGGGTCATTGGTGACCAGGCTGGCGATGTGGGTGACGGCGGTGGTCGTCATCTGGAGAGTGTTCTCCTTGCGTTCCGGGAGGTCCGGGCGGTGCGGGGGGCTTGCGCGGTCGGGCGGGGCGGGTGCCGCGCGCGGCTCCGGGGTCAGTGGTGCAGGGCGGCCACGGCCTCGGCCAGTGCTCGGGGCACGTCATCGATCCGGGTGTGACGGCCGTCCCGCACGATGTGCCGGCCTGCCACGACCGTGTGCCGCACATCAGCGGCGGAGGCGGCGAATACGGCGGTCTCCGCTGCCAGTCGGGGCACCGGTCCGGCCGTCCTGACGGAGTCCAGGGCGACGGTGGTCAGATCGGCGGGGGCGCCCGGCTCCAGCACGCCCGCGTCGGGGCGGCCGAGTGCGGCGTGCCCGTCGGCGGAGGCGGCCCGGAGCAGCGCGGCGGCGGTCCAGTGGCCCCGGATGTGGGTGCGCAGCCGCTCGTTGAGCTCCATCGCGCGCGCCTCTTCGAAGAGGTCGATCACCGCGTGGCTGTCGCTGCCCAGCGAGAGCGGCGAGCCCGCCTTCTGGAGGGCGGCTGCGGGACCGATGCCGTCGGCCAGGTCGCGTTCGGTGGTGGGGCACATGCAGGTGCCGGTGGCCGAGGAGCCGAGCAGTTCGATGTCCGCCTCGGTCAGATGCGTGTTGTGGATGCCGGTGGTGCGCGGGCCGAGGACCCCGTGGTCGGCCAGCAGCCGGGTGGGGGTGCGGCCGTGGGCGGCCTGGCAGGCGTCGTTCTCCGCCGTCTGCTCGGAGAGGTGGACGTGCAGGGGCGCGTCCCGCTCCTCGGCCCACCGGGCGACGGTGGCCAGTTGGTCCGCCGGGACCGCGCGGACGGAGTGGACGGCCGCGCCGATCAGGGTGTGGTCGTCGCCCTTGAGGAGGGAGGCGCGCTCCGCCCAGGCCTCGGCGGTGGTGTCGGAGAAGCGCAGCTGGTGCCGGTTGGGCTTCTCGCCGAATCCGGCGGCGAGATAGGCGGTGTCCAGCAGGGTGATCCGGATGCCCGCCTCGGCGGCGGCCGCGATCAGCGCCGCGCCCATGGCGTTCGGGTTGGCGTAGGGGGTGCCGCCGGGGGCGTGGTGCAGATAGTGGAATTCGCCGACGGAGGTGATGCCGGCCAGGGCCATCTCGGCGTATGTGGCGCGGGCCAGGTCGAAGTAGGTGTCCGGGGTGAGCCGGGAGGCCGTGCGGTACATCAGCTCGCGCCAGGTCCAGAAGGTGCCCGAGCCGACCTGGACGGTGGCGCGCAGGGCCCGGTGGAAGGCGTGGGAGTGGGTGTTGGCGAGGCCGGGGAGGGTCAGGCCGCGCAGCACGGTCGCGCCGTGCGGCGGTGCCTCGACGCCGGTCCTGATCCCGGCGATGCGGCCGCCCGCGACGTCCAGGGTGACGCCCGGCTCGACGTGGGTGCCGAGCCAGGCGTGGTCCATCCAGTAGGTCGCGGTGACGGGTGCGCCCGTCGTCCGGTGTGTCAGCTGCACGCGAGACCTTCCAGTACGTCGGCGAGTGCCTCCACCCCGGCCGTGCAGTCGTCCTCGGCGGCGTGCTCGGCGGGTGAGTGCGAGATGCCGGTGGGGTTCCGTACGAAGAGCATGGCGGTGGGCGCCGAGGCGGACAAAATACCCGCATCGTGGCCCGCGCCGGTGCCGAGGACGGGCACGGGCCGCCCCGTGTCGCCGGTCCTCGCGAGGATCCTGCCGAGCTCGTCGCGCAGGGCGTGCTCGAACTCCACGACGGGCGTGAACGATTCGCGCATGACGTCGAGGTCGATCCCGGCCTTCTCGGCGTACTCGCGGGCGGCGCGCTCGATACCGGTGACGACCGCGTCCAGGGTGTCCTGGTCGGCGGCGCGGGAGTCGAGCCAGCCGCGCACGAGGGAGGGGATGGCGTTGACGCCGTTGGGCTCGACCGCGATCTTGCCGAAGGTGGCGAGCGCGCCGGTCAGTTCGGCCTCGCGGCGGGCGGCGAGGACGGTCTCGGCGTACGTGAGCATCGGGTCGCGGCGGTCGGCGAGGCGGGTGGTGCCCGCGTGGTTGGCCTCGCCCCGGAAGTCGAACCGCCAGCGGCCGTGCGGCCAGATGGCGGAGGCGATGCCGACGGGGTCGCCGGTCAGGTCGAGGGCGCGGCCCTGCTCGACGTGGAGTTCGACGAACGCGCCGATCCGGGCGAGCCGTTCCGGGTCGGGGCCGATGGCCCCGGGGTCGTATCCGGCCTTCTCCATGGCGGCGGGCAGCGTGATGCCGTCGCCGTCGCGCAGCCGGTGGGCGTCGGCGACGGCGAGCTGTCCGGCGGCGAGCCGGGACCCGACGCAGGCCAGGCCGAAGCGGGCGCCCTCCTCGTCACCGAAGTTGGTGATGGCCAGCGGGCGGGTGAACTCCACTCCCCTGCGGTGGAGTTCGTCGAGCGCGGCGAAGGAGGAGACCACGCCGAGCGGGCCGTCGAAGGCGCCGCCGTCCGGTACGGAGTCCAGGTGCGAGCCGGTGACGACGGCGTCGCCGGCCAGGGGGTCGCCGAGCCAGGCCCACTGGTTGCCGTTGCGGTCGGTCTCCTGGGTGAGACCGCGCGCCTCGGCCTGCGCGCGGAACCAGGCCCGGCAGTCGAGGTCCGCTTCCGACCAGGCGTAACGCCGGTAGCCGCCGCTGTCGGCGTGCCGTCCGACGGGAGCCAGCTCCCGCCACATCGAGAGGAAGGAGTCACCCGCGCGCCACTGCTCCCGGGCGCCGGAAGAGGTGGCGGGCTCGCCCCCGGACAGGCCGGACGGCATCAGTTGCCCTCCGTCATGGGGACGCGTACGCCCTGGTCGGCGGCGACGGTCTCGGCGATGTCGTAGCCGGCGTCCACGTGGCGGATGACGCCCATGCCGGGGTCGTTCGTCAGCACGCGGCGGATCTTCTCGCCCGCGAGCTTCGTGCCGTCCGCGACGGAGACCTGGCCGGCGTGGATCGAGCGGCCCATGCCGACGCCGCCGCCGTGGTGGAGGGAGACCCAGGAGGCGCCGGAGGCGACGTTGACCATGGCGTTGAGCAGCGGCCAGTCGGCGATGGCGTCGGAGCCGTCGAGCATGGCCTCGGTCTCGCGGTACGGGGAGGCGACGGAGCCGCAGTCCAGGTGGTCGCGGCCGATGGCCAGTGGGGCGGCGAGTTCACCGCTGGCGACCATGTCGTTGAAGCGCTCGCCGGCCTTGTCGCGCTCGCCGTAGCCGAGCCAGCAGATGCGGGCGGGCAGGCCCTGGAAGTGGACGCGTTCGCCGGCCATCTTGATCCAGCGGTGCAGCGACTCGTTCTCCGGGAAGAGCTCCAGCATCGCCTTGTCGGTCTTGTGGATGTCGGACGCCTCGCCGGAGAGCGCGGCCCAGCGGAAGGGGCCCTTGCCCTCGCAGAAGAGGGGGCGGATGTAGGCGGGGACGAAGCCGGGGAAGTCGAAGGCGCGGTCGTAGCCGGCGAGCTGGGCCTCGCCGCGGATGGAGTTGCCGTAGTCGAAGACCTCGGCGCCGGCGTCCATGAAGCCGACCATGGCCTCGACGTGGCGGGCCATCGACTCGCGGGCGCGCTGGGTGAAGTCGGCGGGCTTCTCGGCGGCGAGGTCCGCCATGTCGTCGAAGTCGACGCCGAGCGGCAGGTAGGCCAGGGGGTCGTGGGCGCTGGTCTGGTCGGTGACGATGTCGATCGGCGCGCTCTCGGCGAGCATCCGGGGCAGCAGCTCGGCCGCGTTGCCGAGGAGGCCGATGGAGAGCGGGCGGCGGGCGTCGCGGGCCTCGACGGCGAGCTGGAGGGCGTGCTCCAGGTTGTCGGCCTTCACGTCCAGGAAGCGGTGCTCGATGCGGCGCTCGATGGCGCGCGGGTCGCAGTCGATGCAGATGGCGACGCCGTCGTTCATGGTGACGGCGAGCGGCTGGGCGCCGCCCATGCCGCCGAGCCCGGCGGTCAGGGTGATCGTCCCGGCCAGGGTTCCGCCGAACTTCTTCGCGGCGACGGCGGCGAAGGTCTCGTAGGTGCCCTGGAGGATGCCCTGGGTGCCGATGTAGATCCAGGACCCGGCGGTCATCTGGCCGTACATGGTGAGTCCGAGCGCCTCCAGGCGGCGGAACTCCTCCCAGTTGGCCCAGTCGCCGACCAGGTTGGAGTTGGCGATGAGCACGCGCGGCGCCCACTCGTGGGTCTGCATGACGCCGACCGGCCGCCCGGACTGGACGAGCATCGTCTCGTCCTGCTTGAGCGTCTCCAGGGTGCGGACCATCGCGTCGAAGGAACGCCAGTCGCGGGCAGCCTTGCCGGTGCCGCCGTAGACGACGAGCTTGTCGGGGTGCTCGGCGACCTCGGGGTCGAGGTTGTTCTGCAGCATCCGCAGGGCGGCTTCCTGCTGCCATCCCAGGGCGGTCAGTGCGCTGCCGCGCGGTGCCCGAACGGGGCGGGGTCCTGACATGGCGGTGCCTCCTCGCGACGGTGAAAATCTATTCACATCCTGCTGCTCTGAATAGTCGTAGTCAACAGGTGCGGTCCGCGCCGCGGCCGGGAACAGGTTCTCCCTACCGACCAGGAGGCCGAACCGGAGGCCCGACCGGAGGCATCGATGAGCACTTCCGAAACACCCGAGCCAGCGGAGACCGAGGGCCACGGAGGCCGCAGCGGCCACGGAGGCCGCAACAGTCACGGCGGCCACGAAGGACGCGAGGACCAGGGGAAACCCGGAGGATCGCCGCCGCTCAAGCGCGCGCTCGGCCCCAAACTGCTGATCCTCTTCGTCATCGGCGACATCCTGGGCACCGGCATCTACGCCACCACCGGGGACGTGGCGGGCAAGGTCGGCGGCGCTCTCTGGCTGCCGTTCGCGATCGGCTTCGTCGTCGCGCTGCTGACGGCGGCCTCGTACGTGGAACTCGTGGGCAAGTACCCGAAGGCGGCCGGGGCGGCGCTCTACACCCAGAAGGCGTTCAAGGTCCCCTTCCTGACCTTCGTCGTCGCCTTCATGGTGATGTGCTCGGGCCTCTCCTCGGCGAGCGCGGCGGCGCGGGCGTTCAGCGGCGACTATCTGGGCGAGTTCACCGACGCGGTGCCGCCGACCCTGATCGCGATCCTGTTCGTCCTCGCCCTCGCCGCGATCAACCTGCGCGGGGTCGCCGAGTCGGTGAAGGCGAACGTGGTCCTGACCCTGGTCGAGGTCAGCGGCCTCGCGGTGATCCTCGCGATCGGCGCGTACGCCGTGCTCGGCGGCGAGGGCGAGCCCTCCCGGCTGACCCAGATCGAGACCGGCGGTACCGGGTACGCCCTGATCACCGGGGTGCTCGGCGCCACCGCGCTGGGCTTCTTCGCCTTCGTCGGTTTCGAGGACTCGGTCAACATGGCCGAGGAGACCAAGAACCCCGCCCGCTCCTTCCCCCGTGCGATCTTCATCGGGGTGGGCATCACCGGAACCATCTACGTCCTGGTCGCCCTGGTCTCCTCGCTCCTGGTCGACTCCCGCACCCTGGCGGGCTCCAGCGGTCCGCTGCTGGAGGTGGTGAAGGCCGGAGGCGTCGATTTCCCGCCGAAACTCTTCGCGCTGATCGCCCTGTTCGCCGTCACCAACTCGGCGCTGATCAACATCATGATGGCCTCGCGGCTCTGCTACGGCATGGCCAACGAACGCATCCTGCCGCCCGCGATGGGCAAGGTGCTGGCGGGCCGGCGCACCCCCTGGGTCGGCATCGTCTTCGTCTCCGTCCTGGCGATCGGCCTGGTCTCCACCGGCGAGATCGAGGGGCTCGGCGACACCACCTCGTTCCTGCTGCTCTGCGTCTTCGCCGTGGTCAACGTCGCCGTGCTGGTACTGCGGAAGGACCGGGTGGACCACCGCCACTTCCGTACGCCCACGGCGCTTCCGGTGCTCGGCGCGATCACCTCGCTGATCCTGGCGAGCCCGCTCGCCGACCGGGGCTCCGACGTGTACGTACGCGCCGGGATCCTGCTGCTGATCGGCATCGGACTGTGGGCGCTCAACAAGGCGGTGATGACGGCCCGCGAGAAGTCGGCCGCCCCGAACGCCTGACGGGCCGTCACCTGCCGCTCCCACCACCGCATTCCGGCCGACCCTTTACACCGCCGGACGCATGTACCAAAGGAAAATGCCAGAACTTCCACCTGCCGTGAGCACGTTGCGTAGCCTCTGCGTTACAGCCGTACGCCACGTCGGGAGGGGAGATCCGCGTGCCCGGAATCGACGAGTGCCTGCTCGAAGTCATGAGGCTGCCCGGCGCTCGGGGCGCCTCGGTGGTCGACTGGACGAGCGGTCTCGCCCTCGGCACCATCGGGGAGTCCCCCAACGGCGACCACGAGGCGACCGCCGCCGAGACGGCGGAGGTCGCCCGTATGACCGCCGAACAGCCCGCCTTCGCCCACCTCGCCGCGGAAGCGGAGGGCGGGCGGCCGGCGGACGCGCCGAACACCCCCGTCGAGGACGTCATCGTCACCACCCACGACGGTTACCACATGCTCCGGTTCGTCGAGACGGCTTTCGACAGCAGCGTCTTCCTCCATCTGTGGCTGGACCGCTCCGAGGGCAATCTCGCGCTCGCCCGGATGCGGCTCGGCGAGCTGGCCGAGCGTCTGGTGCTGGCATGAATGCGATAGCCGCCGACCCCGACGCCCCCGCCACCGACCGGCTCCCGGTGCTCTCCCCGATGCTGCGTCGGCTCGCCGCCGAGCGGGCCACCGGCGCCCTGATGCGCGACCGCGGCACGCTCTACCTCGCCGACGGCCAGGTGGTCCACGCCGAGAGCCCCGCCACCCCCGGCATCGACGTCCTGCTCACCACCGGCGGAACCCTGCGGCACGAGGGCTGGTGGGACGCCGTGGCGCAGGCGGGGGCGGGCCGCCGGGTCGGCCGCTATCTCGTCGACAGCGGCCATGTGCCGGGCGGGGCACTGGAGTTGTGCCATCTGGGCGCGCTGTACGACGCCGCGTTCTTCGCGCTCGCCCCGACCGGGACGCCCGCCCGCTTCCGTTACGGGGTGGCGCACTGGATCGGTCCGGTGCGGCCCGTCCCAGTGGCCGCCGTGGAGCGCGAGACGCTGCGCAGACGGGAGTTCCTGGACCGGATCTGGCCCGATGCGGCCTGCGACGGCGCCCCGCTGCTGCGGAGTGCGGCGCACCCGTCCGACGCCCCGGTCCCGGCCCGGCAGCGCCGGATCCTGGAGCTGGCCGACGGGGTCCGTACGGCCTCGGACATCGCGCAGGCGCTGGGCCGTTCGGCGTTCCACATCCTGGTCGACCTGCGACGACTGGCGGCGGCCGGCCTGGTGGAGGCGGTCCGCGCCCAACCCCTGCCGGCCGCTTCCGGTCCGGGCCGGATCACGCTCCCCGAGGTGACGGCCGACCCCGATATCGCCCTGCTGCGCCGGCTCCGAGACGCATTGGAGGCCCTGTGATACGCGCGCTCAGACAGCGTGCCGGGAGGAGACAGCTGATGGTGCCCGAGGCCGAAGTGCGTGAAGTCCTCGACGAGCTCCAGCGGTTACGGGCCCGGGTCCCGCTGCTCTCCGGGGCGCTGGCCGCCTCCACCGACGGGCTGGTCCTGGCCCACGACACCCCGGGCGTCGAGGCGGAGGGCGTCGCCGCCCTCACCGCCGCCGCCCTCGGCGTCTCCATCCGGATGACCGACGCCACCGGCCGGGGCGGCTTCCGCGAACTGCTCGTCCGCGGCGGCGACGGCTACATCGCCACCTACGCCGCGGGCTCCTCCGCTGTCCTGACCCTGCTGGCCGAGGACCGCATCAACGTCGGCCGGCTCCATCTGGAGGGCCGCCGCGCGGGCGCCCGGATCGGCGAACTCGTCGACGCCGCGCTGGAACGCACCGAGCGCCCCGCCACCACCGCCCGCGCCGCACCCCCGCGCCCCGCCACCGCGCCCGGCCGCGCCCTGCCGCAACGCCCCACGTAGTGCGCCTCCCGCGCAGCCGCCGCCCGATTCCCCCCACCCGTACCGCCACAACCACCGGGACTCAGCCATCACGCAGAAGCCCGCGCCACAGCCCGCACAGAAACCGGCACAGAAACGGACCCGGTCACCGCGACCGGCCAGGGAAAGGAAACGAGCCTCCATGGCGAACACCGAAGCGTCACTGAAGGAAGCGATGAGCTCGATCGAGGGCACCACGGGTGTCGCCCTCGTCGACTACACGAGCGGGATGGCCCTGGGCACGCTCGGCGGCGGCAAGGACTTCAACCTGGAGGTCGCCGCCGCGGGCAACACCGATGTGGTCCGCGCCAAGCTCCGCACCATGGAGCACCTGGGCATCAAGGACGAGATCGAGGACATCCTGATCACGCTCGGCACCCAGTACCACCTGATCCGGCTGCTCAAGACCCGTGGCAGCAACGGTCTGTTCCTCTACCTGGTGCTGGACGCGAGCCGGGCGAACCTGGCGATGGCCCGCCACCAGCTGAAGAAGATCGAGGCGGACCTGGAGGTCTGACACCTCCCCGGTCCCTCACCGGCGGCGACGCCGCGCCCCGCCCGGCGCGGCGTCCCCCGCCTCCGGACCCGTCGTCCGATGCGCCTTCACCCGCTTGCCGACCGGGCTTCCGTGCCCGCTCCAGTCGGTGCGCACCCAGTACAGGACGTCCTCGCGGCGCTCGCGCTGTCCGATGCGTACGGCCTTGGCCCGGAGCCCGGCCCCCGCACCGGCGAGCAGCAGCCCGCCGGCCCCCGGCAGCGCGAACGAGGACGCCACCGCGACGACGAACGCCCCCAGCAGCCACCACCTGCGCCCGCGCCGCCACACCCGTACGGTCACGGCCCGGTCCTGGAGGAAATCGTTCCGCCCGGCGCGGGAGGCGCTCCGGGCCAGCTCCGCGTAGCGCTTGCCGCGCGCCAGGGCCACGACGGCCGCGGTGACGATGAAGAGCGCCGCCCCGGCCAGCA
Source organism: Streptomyces sp. SID14515 (assembly GCF_010548505.1). Classification (NCBI taxonomy): domain Bacteria; kingdom Bacillati; phylum Actinomycetota; class Actinomycetes; order Kitasatosporales; family Streptomycetaceae; genus Streptomyces; species Streptomyces sp. SID14515. The sequence continues at coordinate 43,503 of NZ_JAAGMH010000008.1, forward strand.
GCCCGATCCGGCGCCCGGTCAGCCCCGGAACGAACGCCCCGGCCGCCGCGGCCACCAGACCCGCCCACCACAACGGCGCCGCCCCGGCCCGTACGGTCACGGCCACTCTCGCCAGCGACTGTCCTCCGCGCCCCACGTCCGTACCCCTCTCACTCCGCGATGCCGCGCACCGCCGAAGCCGCGGTGCTTCTGGGCGCGGAGGTTAACGGCCGCAGATGAGCGATACCTGAGAAACCGCGAAACGGGCGGGCGCGCGGCTCCTCACTCCACGAACAGGCCCCGGGCCGCCGCCCGTACGTCGAACTCTTCCAACCGCGCCTGGGCGTCGGGCAGTCCGTCGCACATCGCCTCCAGCAGCACCCGGCCGAGCAGCATCGGCGCGCAGACGGTGTCGAAGGAGAGCCCGGAGCCGATCGCCGCCGGGAGCAGCAGATCGCTGTGCTTGGCGACGGGCGCGAAGGCGGAGTCGGCGACCGTCACCACGGTCAGCCCCTGGTCCTGGGCGTACGCGAGCGCGTCCACGGTCTCCTTGGGGTGGCGTGGCAGCGCGAAGCACATCAGGGCGGTGGCCCCGGCCCGGCGGGCCGAGTCGATCCGGTCGGGCAGCATGCTGCCGCCCTCGTCGAGCACCCGGACGTCGGGGTGCACCTTGGCGGCGAAGTAGCCGAAGCCGCGCGCCTGCGAGGAGGCGGCGCGCAGCCCCAGCACCGGCAGCGGCCGGGAGCCGGCGAGCAGCCGCCCGGCCCGCTCCACCGGCGCGGGGTCGGCGAGCACGTCGCAGAGGTGCTGGAGGTTCTCGATCTCGGCGCGGACGGCCTGTTGGTACTCGTTGTACGACTCCCCCGCGTCCTCCTGCTCCGCGTCGGCGGGCGCGACCTCGCGCAGGTGCCTGCGCAGCGCCGGATAGCCGTCGAAGCCGAGGGCCACGGCGAAGCGGGTGACGGAGGGCTGGCTGACCCCGGCCAGCTCGGCCAGCTCGACGCTGGAGAGGAACGGCGCGTCGGCCGCCCGGCGGACCATGCAGTGCGCGATGCGCCGCTGGGTGGGTGTGAGCCGGTGGCCCTCGAAGAGCCGCTGCAACCGTGCGGCGGGGCTGCTCCCACTCATGCTGTCCCCTTGCTGGATCCGTCGCGCCACGACCGGCGCCGACCGTTCTATTCAGCCAGGAAGGTCGCTGTATGTCCATATGCAGGACTCGGGGGGGTAGCCCCAAGAGGTTCGGGGGCTAGCCCTACTGTCACGCGGGCCCGGACTCCGTACCGTCATCCGCATGGAAGCCCGTGACCACGAGCTCAAGAAGGAGCTCGCCGCCACCCTCCAGGCCCGCGGCGAGCTGGGCGCGGAGTACGAGTCCGTGCTCATCGAATCGTTCCTGGAGAAGGTCGAGCAGCGCCTCGACACCACGCTCGACCGCAGGGTCCGCCGCCAGCTCGCCGAGCAGCAGATGACCCATGCCCGAGGCGCGCGTCCGGAGCGGCCGGAGACCTTCGGCGAGCGGTACGCGCTGGGGATCGTCTCGCTGATCCTGGCCGTCCCGCTGTCCGCGATCGGCGTCGTGAACGCCGGGATCGAGGGGCTGGTGGTGGCCTGGCTGGGCATCGTGGGCGTCAACGCGTTCCAGGCGGCGCGGGGCGGGGGGCTGTTCCGCCGCCGGGAGGAGCGGGCACGGTCCGACTGGAAGGACTGAGCCGCCGCTCACTCCGGGCCCCGATCCGTCCGGGCCTGTCCGGGCCCGTGCGACGGGCCCGGAACACGACCGCGCGGCCGGACCCACGGGGGAGTCCGGCCGCGCCGACGTCTGCGGAAGTATGTCGCGGGGACCGCCGCACCCCCGGTTGCCCGGGGGGCGGGACGACGGCGGTCCCCGCGAGGGACGCGGTCCGGGTCAGGGCCGGATGTTCGCGTCCGGGCGACGGTGGAGGTCCGGGAGCCGCTCCGTAGTCCGGTGTCGCCGTTCTGGGTGCCGGCGGGTTCCCCTGCCGACACCCACCAATGTGCCGGAGCCGTGTTAAGCGGGTGCTGCGCGGACGTGACGCGCTCGTACCGTTTTCGCGAAGCCCGGCCACCGGACGCCTCCGGGGGCGCCCCGGAGGTGACACCGGACCGTCAGGCCTTCGCCGTGCCCGCGTCCTTGGCGAGGAACGCCAGCAGGTCCTGCCTGCTCACGACGCCCTTGGGCTTGCCCTCGACGAGCACGATCGCCGCGTCGGCCCCGTCCGTGCCGCTGAGCACGGCCATCAGGTCCTCGACCGGTTCGCCGGAGCCGACCTGCGGCAGCGGCGCCGACATGTGCTTCTCCAGCGGGTCGGTCAGCGAGGCGCGCTGGGTGAACAGCGCGTCCAGCAGCTGCCGCTCCACGACGGAGCCGATGACCTCGGCGGCCATCACGTCCGGGTGGCCTGCGCCCGGCTTCACGATCGGCATCTGCGAGACGCCGTACTCGCGGAGCACCTCGATGGCCTCGCCGACCGTCTCCTCCGGGTGCATGTGGACGAGGGAGGGCATCGGGCCCTCCTTGAAGTCCAGGACCGCGCCGACGTTGGCGGAGGTGCCGGTGTCCTCCAGGAAGCCGTAGTCGGCCATCCACTCGTCGTTGAAGATCTTGCTGAGGTAGCCGCGCCCGCTGTCGGGGAGCAGCACCACGACGACGTCCTCGGGGCCGAGCCGCTTGGCGACCTCCAGGGCCCCGACGACCGCCATGCCGCAGGAGCCGCCGACGAGCAGCCCCTCCTCCTTGGCGAGCCGGCGGGTCATCTGGAAGGAGTCCTTGTCGGACACCGCGACGATCTCGTCGGTGACGTTCCGGTCGTACGCGCTCGGCCAGAAGTCCTCGCCGACGCCCTCGACCAGATACGGACGGCCGGAGCCGCCGGAGTAGACCGAGCCCTCCGGGTCGGCGCCGATGACCTGGACCGCGCCGTCGCTGATCTCCTTGAGGAAGCGCCCGGTGCCGCTGATCGTGCCGCCGGTGCCGACGCCCGCGACGAAGTGTGTGATCTTCCCCTCGGTCTGTTCCCACAGTTCGGGACCGGTGGTCTCGTAGTGCGAGCGGGGGTTGTTCGGGTTGGAGTACTGGTCCGGCTTCCAGGCGCCCGGCGTCTCGGTGACCAGTCGGTCGGAGACGTTGTAGTACGAGTCCGGGTGCTCGGGGTCGACGGCGGTCGGGCAGACGACGACCTCGGCGCCGTACGCGCGCAGCACGTTGATCTTGTCCGTGGACACCTTGTCAGGGCAGACGAAGATGCATTTGTAGCCCTTCTGCTGGGCGACGATGGCGAGGCCGACGCCCGTGTTGCCGCTGGTCGGCTCGACGATCGTGCCGCCGGGCTTCAGCTCCCCGCTCTGCTCGGCCGCCTCGATCATGCGCAGCGCGATGCGGTCCTTCACCGACCCGCCGGGGTTGAAGTACTCGACCTTGGCCAGGACGGTCGCCTGGATACCTGCCGTGACGCTGCGCAGCCTCACCAGCGGGGTGTTGCCGACAAGACTGATCATCGAATCGTGGAATTGCACCGTGTACTCCGGGATCTCCGAGATGGTCCGGCCCAGAGTATGCGTACAGGACGGACTCCGCGTACGGAAAGGAGTACGCGCGGCCCCTCGCGGGGCAGGTAGGTACGTGTACGGCTGTACGGCGAGGAGGAGGTGGACCGGACTGTGTCGAGAGCAAGGGTGGCACGGCGGATCGCGGCGGGCGCGGCCTACGGCGGTGGCAGCATCGGGTTGATCGGTGCGGCGGCCGTGGGCGTGTTCCTGGCGGAGGTCCAGCTCGCGAAGAGGCAGGTGGGCGGCGGGACGGCCCCGGTTCCACCGAGCGCGGACGGACGGTACGGGGTGGCGTTCGCCGGGCCGAACGACCCGATGCGGCTCGGGATGCTCGGGGATTCGACGGCCGCCGGCCAGGGGGTGCGGCGGGCCGGGCAGACCCCGGGGGCGCTGCTCGCCTCGGGGCTCGCGGCGGTGGCCGAGCGGCCGGTGGATCTGCGGAACGTGGCTCTGCCGGGGGCCCGGTCGGACGATCTGGAGCGGCAGGTGTCGCTGCTGCTCGCCGATCCGGCGCGGGTCCCGGACGTCTGCGTGATCATGATCGGGGCGAACGACGTCACGCACCGGATGCCCGCGACCCAGTCGGTGCGCTGTCTGACGACGGCGGTGCGCAGGCTGCGGACGGCCGGTGCGGAGGTGGTCGTCGGGACCTGCCCGGACCTGGGCACGATCGAGCCGGTCTACCAACCGCTGCGCTGGCTGGCCCGGCGGGTGAGCCGGCAGCTGGCGGCCGCGCAGACGATCGGGGCGGTCGAGCAGGGCGGGCGCACGGTGTCGCTGGGCGATCTGCTGGGCCCGGAGTTCGCGGCGAACCCGCGCGAGCTGTTCGGCCCGGACAACTACCACCCCTCCGCCGAGGGCTATGCCACGGCGGCCATGGCGGTGCTGCCCACCCTGTGCGCGGTGCTGGGCCTGTGGCCGGAGACCGACCGGCTGGACGGGGCGCGGCGCGAGGACATCCTCCCGGTGGCGAAGGCGGCCTCCCAGGCGGCCCGGGAGGCCGGTACGGAGGTCACGGGGGCGCGGGCGCCCTGGGCCCTCCTCAAGCACCGCAGGCGGCGGCGTCTGCCCGCCTCCACGGAACCCACCCCGCACACCCACCCGGACGCCGCCCACGGGCACGCGTGACGAGGGCCCCGCGCCTCAGGACGCCGTGCCTCGGGCGGCCGGGGTCGTGGGCCTGCGGCGGCGACGGCGGGCGGCGACCTCGGCCGGGTCCACCTCGGGGTGCGACCAGCGGGCGGCCAGCTCGGTGCTGGTCGCCCGGCCGCTCGCCACATGCCGGTGCGCCAGCGCCGCCGCCCGGTCCGCGTCCCGGGCCGCGATGGCCTCGTACAGCTCCTCGTGCTCCGCGCACTGCTCGTCGGCGTCGCGCTGGGCGGTGAGCCGGAACAGCCAGTGCGTACGGGCCTCCAGCGGGCCCATGAGGGAGCTGAGCAGCGGGTTGGCGGCCAGCTCCACGATGTCGACGTGGAAGCCCGCGTTCGCCTCCGCGATGGCCCGCCAGTCCCCGGACCGGGTGGCGGCCCGCGCCCGCTCCAGCCGCTCCCCCAGCCGGGCCAGGCCCGCCGCGTCGCGGCGTTCGGCCGTGAGGCGGGCGGCCAGGGACTCCAGCGACTCGCGTACGTCGAAGAGGTCCCGTACGTCGGCGGGCGTGAACGGGGCCACCAGCGCGCCCCGGTGCGGCACCAGCACCACCAGGCCCTCGGCGGCGAGCAGCCGCAGGCCCTCGCGGAGCGGGATGCGTGAGACGTCCAGTTCGGCGGCGAGATCCCGCTCCACCAGCCGGCTGCCGGGCGGGAGCTCGACCTCGACGATCCGTCGCCGCAGCGTCTCGTAGACACGGTCCCGCAGCGAGCTGCGCTCTGTCACAGCGGTCCTCCTCCTGGCCGTCCACCACAGGTTAGGCGGGCCGCGCAAGGGCGCCGCCATTGCTAACCGGCGCCTAACACGCCCGCAACACACCGGGCCGAAACTGAGCCGCGTAACGGTATACCAGTAACCGGCCCGTGGGCCGCACGTCCTCCTGGAGGCACCCGTGGTGCACCTGCGCAACTCCGTCACGGCCGCGGCACTGACCGCGGGCCTGCTCCTGCTCACCACCGCCTGCGGCTCCGGCTCCTCCGCCACCGCCGAGGACTCCGACGGACCGCTGCGGGTCGGCGTCCTGTTCGCCGGGTCCGTCTCCGACCAGGGCTTCATGCACTCCGCGCACCTGGGCTATCTGCGCGCCCAGAAGGCGCACGGCGAGAAGGTGAGGCTCAGCAAGGTCGAGCAGATACCGGCCGCCGACTACGAGGCCGCGCTCGTCCGCTTCGCCTCCTCCTCCGACCTGGTGATCTCGCTCGGCGGGCAGACCGACGCCTCGGTCCGCAAGGTCGCCCCGCGCTTCCCACAGGTGGAGTTCGTCGAGATCGGCGGCCCGGCCGACGGGAAGCCGCTGACCAACCTCGCCCTCTACGACCCGCGGCAGGCCGAGGCCGCCTTCCTCTCCGGCGCGGCCGCCGCCCTGCTCAGCGAGAAGGGGACGGTCGGCTTCGTCGGCGGGGCCGAGCTGCCCGCGATCGTCAACGCCTCCAAGGAGTTCGCCAACGGGGCGAAGGCCGCGAGGCCCGGCGTGCGGGTGCTGCCGGCGCAGTATCCGGGCGACTTCAACGACGTCGCCAAGGCCAAGCAGTCCGCCCTGGCCGACTTCGGCGCGGGGGCCGACGTCCTCGGCCAGATCCTGAACCTCGGTCAGAAGGGCCTGGCGCAGGCGGCCGTGCAGCGCGGCTCCACCCTGATCGGCGGCCCGATCCCGGCAAAGTGCGGCAGCGACCCGGCGTACGCGGGCTATGTGGTCACCGACATCGGCGCGGAGATCGAGTACGCCGTCGACCACGCGCTCGCCGGGACCTGGAAGGCCGAGAACGTGAAGTTCGGCCTCACGGCGGACGAGCCGGCCAGTGATCTGGTGGTGTGCGACGCGGACCCGGCCGTCGAGAAGAAGCTCGACGAGCTGGAGCAGGCCATCGCCACCGGGAAGATCACCACCCTGTGAGCGCGCCGACCGCCGCACGCGAATCCACCGCACTCGAAGTCACCGGGCTGACCAAGTCGTTCGGCGCGACCCGCGCCCTGGACGAGGTGAACCTGCGCGTCGAGGCGGGCACCGTGCACTGCGTCCTCGGCGAGAACGGAGCCGGCAAGTCCACCCTCTGCCACCTCGTCGGCGGCGGCCTCGCCCCGGACGCCGGGACGATGCGGCTGTACGGGCGGGAGTACGCGCCCGCCCGGCCGGCCGACGCGCTGGCCGCCGGGATCGCCACCGTGCACCAGCACTTCTCCCTCGTACCGACGCTGACCGTGGCGGAGAACCTGCTCCTGCCCACCGCCCGCTCGCTGCGCCTGCCGCGCCGGGAGCTGGCCCGGCGGCTGGCCGGCCTGGAGGAGGCGTACGGACTCGGCGTCGACCCGGACGCCCTGGTGTCCGCACTCCCGGTCGGGGTCCGCCAGCGCGTCGAGATCGTCAAGTGCCTGCTGCGCGACCCCCGGCTGCTCCTCCTGGACGAGCCGACCGGGGTGCTCGCCCCGGCCGAGGTGGACGCCCTGCTCACCACCTGCCGCCGGATCGCGGCGGACGGCCGGGCGGTCGTCCTGATCACCCACAAGCTGGGCGAGGTGGCGCGGGCGGGCGACGCGGCCACCGTGCTGCGCGGCGGCCGGGTCGCGGGCAGCGCCCCGCTCACCGAACTGCCCCCGGAGAAGCTGGTCCCCCTGATGATCGGCCGCGCGCCCGCCGACCTCGCCCCGGAGCTGGCCGCGACGCTGGGGCTGGGGGCGACGGGAAGCCAGGGGGACGAGCCCCGCCCCGCACCGCGCGTCCGGGAGCGCCCACGGCCCCCGGCAGCGGCCGCCCCCGCCCTCCGGCTGCGCGGGCTCACCGTCCGCCGGGGCGACGGTTCGTACGCGCTCGACGGCGTCGACCTGGAGCTGGCCCCCGGCGAGATCCTCGGGATCGCCGGGGTCGAGGGCAACGGGCAGAGCGAGCTGATGGCGGTCCTCGGCGGGGCCCTGGCCGCCGAGGACGGCGGCGTCGAGGCGGGCGGCGCGGACCTCACCCGGGCCACGCCCCGGGCCCGTACCGCCGCCGGGCTGGGCATCGTGCCCGAGGACCGGCACCACGAGGGGTGCGTGCCCGAGCTGTCCGTGGCGGAGAACCTGTTCCTCGGGCGGCTCGGGGAGTTCCGGCGGTTCGGCGTGCTGCTGGACCGGCCCGCGATGCACCGGGCCGCCGACCGCGTCCTGACCGCGTACGACATACGGGCCGCCGGACCCGGCGCGCCCATGGCCGGCCTGTCCGGCGGCAACCAGCAGAAGGTCGTCCTCGCCAGGGAGCTGGCCCTGGACCCGCTCGTGGTCCTGGCCGCCGCCCAGCCCACCCGGGGCCTGGACGTCGGCGCGGTGGACGCGGTCCTCGGCCGGCTGCGGGAGGCCGCCGCGCGCGGGGTGGGCGTGCTGGTGGTCTCCAGCGAGCTGGACGAACTCCTCGCCCTCTGCGACCGGATCGCCGTCGCCTACCGCGGGCGGCTCCTGGGCCCCGTCGACACGGCCGCCCCCGGCGCCCGCTCCACCGTCTCCCGACTGATGCTCGGCGCCGACGCCGCCGGGCCCGAACCCCTCCTGGAAGCGGCGTCATGATCGCGACCCTCACCCCCTCCTCCCTCTCCTCCTCCTTCCGGCACCCCGCCGTCATCGCCTCGCTGGCCGCCCTCGCCGCCGCCGGAGTCGGCCTCCTGCTGGTCGTCGGCGCCGGCTCCACCCCGGCGGCGGCGGGCGGCGCCCTCGTCGAGGGCATGTTCGCCACCCCGTACGCGATCGGCTCCTCGCTCAACACCGCCGCCGTGCTCGCCGTCATCGCCACCGGCTTCACCGTCGCCCACCGGGCCGGGCTGGTGAACGTCGGCGGCGAGGGCCAGCTCTGCGCCGGCGGGGTCGCGGGCGCGGCGGCCGGTCTCGCGCTGCCCGCCGCCACGCCCCCGGTGCTCGCCGTGAGCGCCGTGCTGGCCG
>NZ_JAAGMH010000014.1:0-38129 GCF_010548505.1 Streptomyces sp. SID14515
TGCTGGAGGAGGCAGGGGTGAGCTACGTCCTGGCGGTGCCCAAGTCGCAGCAGGTGAAGTCCTCAGTGGGCAGCTGGCGCATCGACCATGTTCTTACCGGCGCCCCGGCTGAGGCATGGGAGCGGATCTCTTGCGGTGACGGTGCGAAGGGGCCGCGCGTCTACGACTGGGCGGCGGCCAAGCTGCCGCCATCGACGGCGCGAAGTCCACCCATTTCCGCTGGGTGCTGGCCCGCCGCAGCCTGGCGCGTCCCGAGGAGATTGCGTACTACCTGGCCTTCGCACCGGCTGATGCCTCCGTCGCCGACTTGGTTCGGGTGGCCGGCACCCGGTGGGCCATCGAGGAGTGCTTCCAGGCCGCGAAGAATGAGTGCGGCCTGGACCAGTACGAAGTCCGTCGTTACGTCGGCTGGTGCCGCCACATCACCTTGGCGATGCTCGCGCACGCCTTCTTGACGGCGATGACCGCCCACGCACTCGAAAAGGGGGCCACAGAAACGGTTCGAGCTGCCTCGTTCCCCTCACCGTGGCAGAAATCCGACGGCTCCTGGACCTTGCCCGTACCTCCGCGGCCAGGCACCGGCAGCCCACCCGTCGGCTCCACTGGTCCCACTGGCGTCGACAGCACCAGGCCATCGCCCGCCGCTGCCACTACCAACGCCTCACGCACCCCGATCGGGTGAGTCACGAACCTGTACCCACCTGATGGAGCGTCAGTCAACTAGACTTCGAAAAGGCCCTGTGACCAGGACAAATGGAGAAGCACGACTGGAGTACTAGCTCCTCCATCCCCCGACGTGGTCGAGCATGGGAGGGCTGGAGGGCAACGGCTCCTCTGGGCAACCGACTTCACTTGTTAGCCGACCCTAGCCTCATACAGCGCGTACGGGCTTGGGGTGGTGCGAAAATGCGTGTGCGCGGGGGCTGGTGTCCTCCAGGGCGCTGCGTATGATCAGCCAGCATGATCGAGCGAATCGAACGCAACACAGTCACGAACGATGACCCTCCCGATGAGTTCGCAGACGTGACCGACACCTGTGGTTCTGATGATTGCGTCACGCAGGGGCTGCCGCTCTTCCTTCCAGCCCTCGATGGCGCAGCCTTAAGCGTGGATCGTGCGCGGACACGATAAGTACCCTTGGCCTGATCCTTCGAGTTCCGTCGATCATGAGGGCGCCGCGGTGGGCGCCCTGGATGCCGCGCTGGTCCTGTTTGTGGTCCAGGGCGAGGCGGTAGCCGAGGGCGCGGGCGGGCAGGGCGAAGGATTCGGCGCGGGCGTCGGTGTAGAGGCGGTCGACGGCCAGGGAGCCTGCAGGCAGGCCCAGTTTGGCCAGCGACTCCAGCAGGGTGATCGCGTTGCGGCCGGTGCGGCGTCCGGGATGGTCGACGACCATGCCGAGAACGATCTGCGCGATCCGCCCGGTGCCCGGGCCGGCCTGGGCGGCCAGAGCGAGGTGCCCGCTGTGACCGAAGGTCGGCTCGCTGGAGCCGCCGGAATAGTGCCAGCCCGCGGTGACATTCAGCGAAGCCAGGCCGCGTCGGAGGCTGGCGGGTTTGTGCCAGGTGGCCAGGGCGGTCGCGTCGATCCCGACGTCGCCGCGCCAGTGCTTCAGGACTCCGCAGCGCCGCGCGATGCGGACGGTCTGACCGATCAGTGCGGTGCAGATCTGCTGCAGCAGCGCCTTCTTGCGGACATGTTCCGCGTCGTTTTCTTCCCAGGCGGCCGCGACTACCTTGGCCTGTTCGAGCGGGAGACGGCGGCGCCGATCGCAGCGGGCCGGATCGAACGCCGTGGTGATGCGGTTGACGGTCCGGTAGATCCGTTCGGCGGGCGGCTGCGGTGCGATGTCCGCGATGCCGAGCCGCCGTCGGGCGGTGGGCGAGAGAGCGAAGGCGAGGGTGCGCCAGGCTTCGGCCAGGGTGGCCCGGCCGGTGTAGTGGACGGCGACCAGCAGCCCGGTCAGCACCGCCCGGACCGACAGGCCCGCCGGTCCGGGCCGCCCCGACAGCTCCCTATCGATCACGTCAAGGATGCTGGAGCGGTCCAGCACCGCGGCGGGCTGGAAGACCTTCGAGTCCGGGATGCGGGCCGGGGCGCCGGTCACCGGCCGCGGCCGGCCCCGACCGGTCGCCGCCGGATGGCCCGGCGGCGGAGGGCTCATGCCGGTCCCCGCAGTAGCCGGGCCGTCTCCGCTCTGCTCGGCGGCGGCACGAAATGCTGATATCGCGCGAGCGAGGCGGTCGAGGCCAGGCCGGCCGCGGCCGCGACCACCCCGGCATCGATGCGCTGACGCAGCAGCGAGACGATCCACGAGGCCCGCAGACGGCGGGCGTTGAGCCTGGGCAGCGGATCATTGGGGCGGTGCTGCCAGGTCCACGACCCGATCAGGTTGTCCGGCGGCGGATCCGCCCGGCCGGGACGGAACAGGAAGTCGTCCCCGGCCTGCGCGGCCAGCTCGGAGAGGACCTCCTCCCACTCGGCGCGGACCACCAGCAGGCGCCCGAACACCTTGGTGTCCAAGACGCAGGACCCCGAGCGGGCGCGGCGGATGTCCGTGCCGCGCAGTCGGACGATCTCCCCGGGCGCCAGCCCCAGACCGCCGACGAGCGCGAGCAGCGCCAGTGCATCCGACCTCGACCGGGGCCGCAGGGCCTCCGCCCACAGTCGCAACCGGCTGATCTCCTCCGTCTTGTAGGGCGGCGCCGGAGCCGGTGGGGCGGACAGCCGGAGCCCCTCACTCTCGCCGCTGCCGTCCCAGATCAGCGCCTCCCGCACCCTGCGAAGCCAGGTTCGATAGGTGCGCAACGTGCCCGGCTTCAGCCCCGCGCAGCCGGTCAGCACGAACGCGTCGATCGTCTCGTTGGTGAGCCAGGCCGCCGGCTCGCGCACCACTCCGCGCCCCTCCGCCCAGATGGCGAGCTGGGCCGTCACATGCAGCAGATCCTCGACCGAGTAGGGCACCCGCTCGACGGTCGCGGTCACCACCGCCTTCACCAGATCGGCCACCTCGTCCCAGACGGGCGCCGGGTCTCGCGGCGCGTACGCGTCGATGACCGAAGACACCGCGGAGTCCACTGCCATGGACCACGAATACCGGGAGGACAAACTGCCGCCCAAGTCGCGTACCACTTCAACCACAAGGAGCGTGGAAGCATGGTCGGAGGACGCGCGGGCTCCCGCGCGCCCCGGGAACTGGCCCGCGACCCGGAACACTGACCCGACGCGATCGTCGACGACATCGCCGCAGCAGTCGTCCAGGCCATCGCCCGCCACCTCGCCGCCGCCCTCGACGCACGGCGCTGGAGTCGGCGGACGGCCGCTGACCAGCTCGGCATCAACCGGCAGACCATCGGCGACGTGATCGACGGGCGGACCTGGCCGGACGTCGCCACCATCGCCCGCCTCGAGGCGGGCCTGAACACTGAGCTGTGGCCGCCGCTTGCGCGGCGGCAGCTGCGCAACCACCTGCCGCCAGCCCTCCCGGACTCCCGCAGGCGACCGCAATAGCCGCAGGCCAGAGCCCAGTTACGGCTCGGCGAACCCAACACGTAGCAACGCCACTATGGTCGAAGACGCGCGAGCCTCTTCTTCATGGTTGTGGGCGCTCACGCAACCCCAGACGCCGCCGGGATGGCACTCCCGGCGGCGTCACCTTGTACCTCGTCAACCCCGTCCCCGCTCTCCGCCGGATCCCCCGGCTGCGGATCCCCGACATCGGGCGCGATCGCGAACAGCCCGACCGCGTCCTCGGTCAGCTACCCCTGCTTCACCAGGCGCTTCAGCTTGATCCGCATCCGCTCCACCGACCTGTGGTCCACCTCCCAACCGACCGCCTCGCAGAGCGGCTTCGCCCGCAGCGCCGACCCCGCCGATGCCAACGCGAGCATGACGTCCTCGTTCGCCTCGGCCAGCACGTGGCCGTCCGCCCGCGTCACCGGTGCCGACACCACCCGCGGCCTGGCCGCCACGGCCGCGGCAACCGCCGGCGACACACTCATCCCCGGCATGTCACGCCCCTGCGAGACTTCGTCCTCCTCCATCAGCTGCAGCACCGCCTCCGCGGCACCCCCCCAGCGCGCAAGCTCCGCCTGTTGCTCCGCGAGGTCCTTCTCCAGCGCCGAGATCTCCGCGCACAACTCCTCCACCCGCGCCCGCGCCTGAGACGCCCTGGCCTGCAACCTCTCCAACAACGACATGATGAACCGCCCCTCTCCGCGAGGTCCCAGTTCGCCAACTCGCCTGCTGCAGCGCCGAGTTGATGGGCAGTTCACCCACACTGTAGGCGCGGATCACGAAAGGTCGCCAACAGATCCCAACATCCATGAGCCCGGCATATCGGGATCAATGACAGAAGTCTCGGGCGGCGCAGCCACATCACCAAGCTCGCGGCAATGTTGTTATCGTTCGGGACACCCCATTTGCGCATCCAGGGGAGGCCAGCGGGTGTCCGCTCTGGACTTCTATGCCCATGTCGCCACCCGCGGCGATGCTCTTGGCGCGGGCCTGGGAGCCGACCCCGATGCGTGGGAAGCCGTCCTGGGCGCCCAATGCCTCGACGTGCCCGGTGGCGGCCTCTTGCGCCGGGACTACGGACTCGTGGAGATCAACTTCTCGGTAGGGCAGCCGGGGCGGCAGGGGCGGATGGCGTGCTTCGGCTTCGGCGTAAAGATCCAACCGCTGCTGTACGTCCCATCGGCAGACATGGTGCCCCCTGCGCTCACGCAGAAACACGGGGACTTCGCAACCAGAGTCCGTTTCGGTGAACTGCAGGCTGCCATTCTGGCCCTGGGGCACACCATCGAGCTCGACACGGACAACACGTCCCGAGACACGGACTGCTATCGCGTATCCGATTCCGCGGCCCGCATCCACGTCATCACCGACCCGGATCCGTACGGGTCCGGAGCGCCTGATCCAGACGGGCATCAGGTGGGGGATGTCTGGTCCATCGACTTGTAGTGATCGCTGCAGTGAGCAACTCCCACTTTCTGGGCTCGTCGGAAGCACTGGGACGGTCCGGATCCAGTCCTTGCCCACCTGAAGCAGCACCACAAAATGATCCGACCCGATGCCCGCGACGACACCATCGAAGGTGTAACCACTGACCGGGGTCCAGCTCCGGCCGTTCTCCCACGGCCCATCAATGTTCGCCAGCCACGTCGCATTGGGGCCCAGCAGCTCCGCCACCTGCTCGGCTGCCCGCCGCGCATGCCCTCGATCCCGCCGCGCGGTCCCAGGAAAGACAAGGTCATCTGCAGACAGATGGACCAGCAACTCACATGCCGTCGCGACGCGAACCTCGGTGAGCGCGTCAGCCACCTCCGAGACTGAGGTCGGACCCACCGCGCCTTCGATACCGAACTGAGCCCAGTCGCTCTCCGCTACCCGCACCAAGGCGTGCGCCTCCTCGGCCAGATTGCGGCCCGCAGAGCTCCCCGATCGTGCGTACACGCCGTGCCCGGAACCCAGCGAGGCCAGCAACCGTCCGAGCTCCCCCGCGTAATACTCCATGACGGGATCATCCCATCCGAAACCCGCACCATGTAGCGGCTGGGCCTGGGCAACGATCACCCTCATGATGGGCAACGATCATCCAAACCCCAGCTTTGCCGCAGCCCATCAACACTCGTGAACACCCCCCGGATCGCGGGCGCGACGAGTGCGGCCCCCTGTGCCGACCATGGACCAGGGTGGGGGAGGCGCAGGGCGTGTCTGCTCGGTGTCGGGGATGTCAGCGTGCACGCCCGCGCACACGGTCCGGAGGAGCCGCTGCACCAGGCCGCTACACGCGTCATCGAAGCCGCAGCGGCGCTGGACGAGCGACACGAGAGCGTGCTCAACGCGGTCCAGCGCGCTCAGCGGCTGCTCGAAGGCACTGGTCGCGGTGAAGTCGGCCGAGCCCAGGTGTCGTACGCGCTTCTGCAGACAGCTCTACCGGACCTCGGAGACGGCCTGGCCCAGCAGGACCGGGCATACAGCCAGCTCGCCGAGTCCCTGTCCGCCTACCGCCAGCTTCTTTCCTCGCCCGAGCCTGCTCAAGACGCGAGCAACAAGAGCCATGGGCCGGGCCAGGAGACGAGGCCCCACTGGGACGACGACCGGGCCGTTGCCGGGGAGCGCGGGCTGGTAGCCCTCGAAGTGGTTGCGGCCGGAGGTGTTCGCTTTCGCCGCAACGCGATCGGCGAGGACCCGTACATCTCGCGGGAGAGGGCCCAGTGGCAGGACCCGGCGGTCTTCCCGCAGACCGTGCTGCGGCTGGTCGCCGACGGGCTACTGCATCAGGACATCACCGAGAACGTGTACCGGCCCGGCCAGCTCCTCTCGCTCACTGCGCAGGGGGAAGCCGACCTGCGTCACCGCACATCCAACCGCCACGACCGCCAACCCGGCGAACCCATGCGGTCAGAGCACTAGGGACCGCCACCAGCGCCCCTTGGCCCCGCTGCCACTGTCCGCAGACGGCGTCCGCCCGCCGAGGAAGGGGTTGAACAGGAGCACTTTCCAGTACTCCTGTTCAACCCCGGACCGAAGCCCCCATCTAACTACTGATCGTTGCCGCTCCCGTTGGCGAAGGCGACGTGAACGGAACCCCGGGGGTCGGCGTCACCCGACGAAGCCCAGCTCCCTGGCGATCAGCATGCGCTGCACCTCGCTGGTGCCCTCGCCGATCTCCAGGATCTTGGAGTCCCGCCACATCCGGGCCACCGGATACTCGTTCATGAAGCCGTAGCCGCCGTGGATCTGCGTAGCCTCGCGGGCGTTGTCGACGGCGACCGTGGAGGAGTAGAGCTTCGCGATCGCCGCCTCCTTCTTGAAGGGCTCCCCGCCGATGAGGCGCGACGCCGCGTCCCGCCAGCCGACCCGCGCCATGTGCGCCCGCATCTCCATGTCGGCGATCTTGAACTGAATCGCTTGGTTCGCCCCGATCGGCTTCCCGAAGGCGTGCCGCTCCTTGGCGTACTTCACGGACTCGTCCACGCAACCCTGCGCGAGACCCGTCGCTAGCGCGGAGATGGCGACCCGGCCCTCGTCGAGAATCCGGAGGAACTGGGCATATCCTCGACCCTCTTCACCGAGGAGGTTCGCCGCAGGGACCCGCACGTCCGAGAAGGAGAGCTCGCGCGTGTCCGAGGCGTTCCAGCCGACCTTCGAGTACGGCGCCGCGACCGTGAACCCGGGCGTCCCCGACGGCACGATGATCGAGGAGATCAGCGGACGGCCGTCCGGCTTGCGGCCGGTGACGGCGGTGACCGTGACCAGGCCCGTGATGTC
This sequence comes from Streptomyces sp. SID14515, assembly GCF_010548505.1. NCBI lineage: Bacteria > Bacillati > Actinomycetota > Actinomycetes > Kitasatosporales > Streptomycetaceae > Streptomyces > Streptomyces sp. SID14515. Next base: position 7,273 of record NZ_JAAGMH010000014.1, read on the forward strand.
CGTACCGGAGTTGGTGATGAAGCACTTGGAGCCGTTGATCACCCACTCGTCGCCGTCCCGCACCGCGGTCGTGCGGGTGCCGCCCGCGTCCGAGCCGCCGTCCGGCTCGGTCAGACCGAAGGCACCGAGCAGTTCACCGGAACAGAGCCGGGGCAGCCACTCCTGCTTCTGCTCGTCCGTGCCGAAGAGGTGTATCGGCATGGCGCCCAGTGAGACACCCGCTTCCAATGTGATCGCCACGGAGGAGTCGACCCGCGCCAGCTCTTCGAGCGCGATGCCGAGCGCGAGATAGTCACCGCCCATGCCGCCGTACTCCTCGGGGAAGGGCAGGCCGAACAGGCCCATGCGGCCCATCTCGCGGACGATCTCGTACGGGAACTCGTGGCGCTCGTAGTAGTCGCCGATCTTGGGGGCAATGACGTCGTGCGCGAACGCCTCGATCGTGCTGCGGAGTTCCTCGTGCTCGGGGGACAGATGGTGGTCCATTCTTCTCCTCATTTGCGACTTGCAAGGTTTGGTCACTACATAAGTACTGCATGTGAGGGAGTCGGCCGGCCCGCTGCAGCAGCTCGACATCACACGCAGAGAACCGCGACCGTCGCCCAGACTCCTTTGCTGGTGGTCTGCGCGGTCACGTCTGTCTCTCTAGCCCTGTCTTCGCCGATTGTTCTATCCCTTCGTTCTCCAGACATGGCCAGGTTCCGTGTGGCGCTCGGAGCGCGGCTGCGGGGCCCCCGACAGCCGATCCGGGCCGCCGCCGCGCGAATACGCTCTTCGCCGGCCTGTCGCGGGATGCCCAGCGGTCTCTTGACCCGCCCCCGTCACGAGCGCCCGGCTGCGTCCTCGCCGGGCCCGCGGCGCGGCAGGCGTGGACGCGGGAGAGAGGCGGTCGTTCCCTGTGCGTAGCGGGGGTGCCGCTGCGCCCGAAGCTTGCGGCGTCGGGTTACTTCACCGAGCCTCCCTTTATCGTCTCGGCTATCCGGTCGAGCACCTGGAGGAGAACGGGCCATGAGGTTGCGAAGCCCAGCCGGACGAAGTCCTTGCTGACTGGCCCGAAGTCGGCACCCTCCATGGCCGACACTCTGGCTGCCCGCGAGATGAACTCCGCAGGGCCTGCGTTGCCCTGGCCGAGCCACTCAGGTAGTTCCAGCCACGACAGGTACGAAGCCTCTGGCTCGACGTAGCCGACGACGGGCAGCTCGGTGCGGGTGAAGAGGCTGACGACGTCGCGGTTTCCGGCTTGATAGTCGATCACCGAATCCAGCCACTCTGCGCCGTCGAGATACGCGGCCATCGCCGCGACAGCCCCCAGGGTGGAGGTTAAGTTCGGCGTCGAGCGCAGCATCTCGGAGGTATCCCATGCTGCCACGGCGTTCCGGTGCGGCGGGATCATTTCTGCACACTTGATGCCGGAGATGTTCCATGCCTTGGACGCCGAGGTGATCGTGAAAGTGATGCTCGACGCTGATTCACCAGGCAGCGAGGCGAAGGGGAGGTGCGTGGCGGAGGGGTAGGCCAACGGGGCATGGACCTCGTCACTGATCACCATGCCGCCGTGCCTGCGCACCAGCTCCGCCAGCTGTACTAGGCGCTGTTTCTCGGATCTCCTGACGGGGGTGGGGTGTTGGGGTCAGGCTGGCTGTATGGGCCGTGGGGATCTGACGAATGCGGAGTGGGATCGGCTGGAGTCGTCTTGCCTCCTGGTGGTGCGCGTGGTGGTCGGTGGAGTGACCACCGGCAGGTGATCAACGGGGTTCTCTACCGGGTGCGGACCGGTGTGCAGTGGCGGGATCTGCCGGAGCGGTTCGGGCCGTGGAAGACGGTCTACAAACGGCATCGCCGCTGGTCAGCCGATGGGACCTGGCAGATGCTGCTGTCCCGCATTCAGGCAGCTGAGGATGCCGAGGGCAGGATCGCGCGCTCGCGCAGTTCATCCGGGTACTTACGTGGTGCTGGTGGTTCTCCTTCGCCAGGACCGTAACCCTGACATCAGGGACTCCACAAATCTCAGTACAGCTCAAACTTCGGATACGCCGGCGTCATGACCATTACCGGCCGCTCGGGGTTGATGTACTCCGTCATGATCCGGAACAACGCGGTGACGACGTCTGGCACCAGCCGGACCATTTCGGGGTCCACCGACCACCCGTAGCGGGACTTCTGCCACTGGGCGCTCGCGACACGTGTAGCCAGTGACCGGGCCGGCGACAGATAACCGTGCACACCGGACCGCAGCGCGTCGTGGACAGTGTCGACGACGACAGGCGCGGTGCCGAAGTCCATCTCGGCGACCCCGAGGCCAATGTTCGCGGGGCCCTGTTCAGTCCACTTGAGTTCCGCAGGCTTGAACGAATCCGCGTCAAACTCGACCGGCATGAGCTCAGGCTCCCTCGGTCCGGGCACGGACAGCGATACATGCGCTCAGTCGGCCCTTGAGGTCACGGACCTCCGCGGCGTCGCGCCCGAGGACCACGGACTCAGTGCCGCCTCCCAGGTCGGAATTGCCCGCCAGCGGCACGACGCCCGTCCGGGTGTCCGGGTCGAACGCCAGGCGCGACTCGTCGATCAGCGAAACCAGCTGTTCGAAGGGGACAGGATCCGTGCCGAGGGCCGAGGAGACCAGGCCGTGGTCGGCGTAGCCGTGGCCGAGCAGTCTGTCCCCAACCTCGTGGTAGACGAGGCTTCCGCCCCAGCGGGCCTTGATCTCGTGGAAGTAGATGTGACCGGCCACGGTGACCAGGCCGTCAATGTTGACGTGTTCCCGATAGCCGATTTGCCGGACCAGGTCGAGGAAGGTCCGGGCGTGGCCCACCACTTCGGTGTGGGCCCGGTTGCCGAGGTGCAGCTGCAGGTCGAGGCCGACCCGCCGCGGGCTCTCGGACGCGGATTCGCTCGCCTCCGTGCCACTACTCTCGGGCGAGTAGCGGATCATCCCGCCGTTGAGGAACGTGACGTCCTCGTCGGATATGAAGAACTCCAGGTAGAAGCGCTTACCTGCTTCCTGGTAGCTCTCGACCACGAGCAGGGAGTTGAACTCGTCGGAGAGTTCGTCCCACAGCTCGAGGGCGAGGGCTTCGACGTCTACGGAGCCGATGAACCGGGGGTACCGGGTTCCCGGCAGGGAGGCTCCCTGGAGGGTGGTAAGACCGACGTTGCCGTGGCCACCGCCACTGCGGTCCTGCTTCACGATCGCCATGCCGGTCTCGGCCACGTTTGCGGTGATCGCCCTGGCGAGTTCGCCGGAAGACCGGACAACGTTTCCTGGGGGAAGGGGAACGCCTGCTCCGGCAGCAAGCCTGCGGAACGTGGACTTCAGGTTGAGCATGTCCACGCCGTTCTGGTCGGCGAATCTGCTCCCGGCGGCCGGTGCGAGGCCCGGAGCGTCAGCGAGTTCGGCCACGCCCTTGGTGAATACGCAGGGGACAGCGACCACTGTGCCGGGTCTGTACCGACGAACGGGCGCAGGCGGGACACGAATGCCTCGTCGGTCAGGGCGCTGTCCGACAGCAGATGGTCCACGGGCACCACGTGGATGCGGCTCCCGTCCACCCCGGCCAGCGCACTGTAGTGCTTGAACGACCAGTACGTCGCCCTCGGACGCGTGCCACAGGAAGCGGCAGCTGGTGCCCCCTCCCGTCTTGGTTCCCACGGGAAACCCCGAAACGGATCGAACGTTCTCGGCGTGGTCGGCGCGAAAATTGGCCAACACAATTTTGGACATCGTCGTCCAGTCCTCCGAATCGGCTAGAGCCCGGCATCGCCGTCGACGCGGCGGAATTCCAGGGTCGGTGCAGCCAGGTCTCCCCGTGCGCTGTGTTCGAGACACGGTTGTGGAGATGGCCGGGGCCCTCGGAGGGGAAATCGTCGAGAAACTCGACTTCACCCTCGCCGTGGCCCTCCCCCTTGAGGGCAGTGGTTCCGGTGAAGCGCAGGTGTCCGTTTTCCCAGTCGGCGCTCGGCGTGTACTCGACGAGGTGGTTTCCCCGGTCGTCGAAGTAGATGGCTACAAAACACTCCATCGGCGGGCTGTAGCCGAAGGAGTAGCGGCACTGCTGGCCCTTGGGATGCAACTCGGTCGGGCCCTAGACCAAGGGCGACAAAAGCCTCAAACGCCGTGCTCATGTGTGGCGTTTGGCGCAAAATCGACCAAGAGTCCGACGTGTTGCCCTCCCTGTTGCACCGCCAACACCAGCACCTGGCCCCGGACGTGACCCGGACGCCACCTCCAACAGCAATGCGCCCGCCCACCGGTTGCAGCTAGCCTATCGGGACTCCCCTCAACAGTCCCCCTCGCACCTGGAGGCCAAAGCCGTGGCAAAGCCGCCATTCACACATCTGCACGTCCATACCCAGTACTCGATGCTGGACGGCGCCGCGCGGCTGAACGACATGTTCAAGGCCAGCAACGAGATGGGCATGACGCACATCGCGATGACCGACCACGGCAACCTCCACGGGGCGTACGACTTCTTCCACTCCGCTCAGAAGGCGGGCGTCACGCCGATCATCGGGATGGAGGCGTATGTGGCGCCGGAGTCCCGCCGCAACAAGCGGAAGATCAAGTGGGGCCAGCCGCACCAGAAGCGGGACGACGTGTCCGGTGGTGGCTCCTACACCCACCTGACCATGTGGGCGACGAACAAGACCGGCCTGCACAACCTGTTCAAGCTCTCCTCGGACGCGTACGCGGAGGGCTGGCTGCAGAAATGGCCGCGGATGGACAAGGAGGTCCTCGCCCAGTGGTCGGAGGGCATCGTGGCCTCCACCGGGTGCCCCTCCGGAGAGGTCCAGACCCGGCTGCGCCTGGGGCAGTTCGACGAGGCGCTCCAGGCAGCCGCTGACTACCAGGACATCTTCGGCAAGGACCGCTTCTTTCTGGAGCTGATGGAGCACGACCTCGACCTCGAACACCGAGTCCGCGACGACCTGCTCCGGGTCGGCAAGAAACTCGGCCTTCCGCCGCTGGTGACGAACGACTCGCACTACACCTACGCGCACGAGGCGACCGCGCACGACGCGCTGCTGTGCATCCAGACCGGCAAGAACCTCTCGGACCCCGACCGCTTCAGACTGGCGGGAGGGGGCTATTACCTGAAGTCGACCGACGAGATGTACGCCCTGGTCAACTCAGACGTCTGGCGTGAAGGCTGCGACAACACCCGGCTGGTGGCCGAGATGGTCGACACCATCGGCATGTTCGAGAAGCGCGACCTCATGCCGAAGTTCGACATCCCGGAGGGCTACACCGAGGTCACCTGGTTCCAGGAGGAGGTGCGGCGCGGCATGGAGCGCCGCTACCCGGGCGGGGTCCCCGAGGACCGCCAGAAGCAGGCGGAGTACGAGATGGACACCATCATCTCGATGGGCTTCCCCGGCTACTTCCTCGTGGTCGCCGACTTCATCATGTGGGCCAAGAACCAGGGCATCGCGGTGGGCCCCGGCCGTGGTTCGGCGGCCGGTTCGATCGTGTCGTACGCGATGGGCATCACCGACCTCGATCCGATCGAGCACGGGCTGATCTTCGAGCGCTTCCTGAACCCCGAGCGCGTCTCCATGCCCGATGTCGACATCGACTTCGACGAGCGTAGGCGCGTCGAGGTGATCCGGTACGTGACGGAGAAGTACGGCGCCGACAAGGTCGCCATGATCGGCACCTACGGCAAGATCAAGGCGAAGAACGCCATCAAGGACTCCGCCCGCGTGCTGGGCTACCCGTACGCGATGGGCGACCGCCTCACCAAGGCCATGCCCGCCGACGTCCTCGGCAAGGGCATCGACCTCTCCGGCATCACCGACCCCAAGCACCCGCGCTACAGCGAGGCGGGCGAGATCCGGGGGATGTACGAGAACGAGCCGGACGTGAAGAAGGTCATCGACACCGCCAAGGGCGTCGAGGGCCTGGTCCGCCAGATGGGTGTGCACGCGGCCGGCGTCATCATGTCCAGCGAGCCGATCGTCGACCACGCCCCGATCTGGGTGCGGCACACCGACGGCGTCACCATCACCCAGTGGGACTACCCGCAGTGCGAGTCGCTCGGCCTGCTGAAGATGGACTTCCTGGGCCTGCGGAACCTGACGATCATGGACGACGCCGTCAAGATGGTGAAGTCCAACAAGGGCATCGACCTGGAGATGCTCGTGCTGCCGCTGGACGACCCGAAAACCTTCGAACTGCTCTGCCGGGGCGACACGCTCGGCGTCTTCCAGTTCGACGGCGGCCCCATGCGCTCGCTGCTGCGCCAGATGCAGCCCGACAACTTCGAGGACATTTCCGCCGTCTCGGCCCTCTACCGGCCGGGCCCGATGGGCATGAACTCGCACACGAACTACGCGGAGCGCAAGAACGGCCGCCAGGAGATCACCCCGATCCACCCGGAGCTCGAAGAGCCCCTGAAGGAGACACTCGGCCTCACCTACGGCCTCATCGTGTACCAGGAGCAGGTGCAGAAGGCCGCCCAGATCGTCGCCGGGTATTCCCTGGGCGAGGCCGACATCCTGCGTCGCGTGATGGGCAAGAAGAAGCCCGAGGAGCTGGCGAAGAACTTCGTCCTCTTCCAGGAGGGCGCCAAGAAGAACGGCTACAGCGACCAGGCGATCCAGGCCCTGTGGGACGTGCTGGTGCCGTTCGCCGGGTACGCGTTCAACAAGGCGCACTCCTCGGCGTACGGCCTGGTCACCTACTGGACCGCCTACCTCAAGGCGAACTACCCGGCCGAGTACATGGCCGCCCTGCTGACCTCGGTGAAGGACGACAAGGACAAGTCGGCGGTCTACCTCAACGAGTGCCGCCGCATGGGCATCAAGGTGCTCCCGCCGAACGTGAACGAGTCGGAGTCCAACTTCGCCGCCCAGGGCGACGACGTGATCCTCTTCGGCCTCACCGCCGTGCGCAACGTCGGCCAGAACGTCGTCGACTCGATCATCCGGATGCGCAAGGCGAAGGGGAAGTACAGCAGCTTCCCCGACTTCCTGGACAAGGTCGAGGCGGTCGTCTGCAACAAGCGCACCGTCGAATCGCTGATCAAGGCCGGCGCGTTCGACGAGATGGGCCACACCCGCAAGGGTCTCGTCGCCCACCACGAGCCGATGATCGACAACGTGGTGCAGGTCAAGCGCAAGGAGGCCGAGGGGCAGTTCGACCTCTTCGGCGGCGGCGAGGAGGAGAGCGGCGAGCCGGGCTTCGGGCTGGACGTGGAGTTCTCCGACGTCGAGTGGGAGAAGGCCTACCTGCTCGCCCAGGAGCGGGAGATGCTCGGCCTGTACGTCTCCGACCACCCGCTCTTCGGCCTGGAGCACGTGCTGTCCGACAAGGCCGACGCCTCCATCTCCCAGCTCACCGGCGGGGATTACGGCGACGGCGCCATCGTCACCGTCGGCGGCATCATCTCCGGCCTCCAGCGCAAGATGACCAAGCAGGGCAACGCCTGGGCCATCGCCACCGTGGAGGACCTGGCGGGCTCCATCGAGTGCATGTTCTTCCCCGCCACCTACCAGCTCGTCTCCACCCAGTTGGTGGAGGACACGGTCGTCTTCGTGAAGGGCCGCCTCGACAAGCGCGAGGACGTGCCGCGCCTGGTCGCCATGGAGATGATGGTCCCCGACCTGTCGAACGCAGGCATCGATGCCCCAGTGATCCTAAGCATTCTCGAGAACCGGGTGACCCCGCCCTTGGTCACCCGACTCGGGGAGATCCTCAGCCATCATCGCGGCAACAGCGAAGTACGCATCAAGGTCCGAGGCCGACAGAAGACAACGGTGCTGCGTCTCGACCGACACCGCGTCACACCGAGCCCGGCGCTTTTCGGCGACCTCAAAGCACTGCTGGGATCCTCCTGCTTGGTTTGAAACCCGGTACGCATGTCCCTGCGCGGTGTCCCGCAGAGGCGCTGTCTTCACGAAATCCTGTACGGCGGCCCGCGGATGAGGTCGCTGGCTTGGGGAGGCGCCAGTGATGGCAGCAGCCCTCTGCGGGAGCGGGCTGCGGCGTCCCATCTCGTCAGCTGCCAGGCTCCGCAATGCGCTGCTCGAGGGCTCGTAGCCGAGGTCGACCAGGGTCGGCATGTCCAGCTCGGCCGCGATGCGGTTGAGTGCTTCGACCAACCCCTGGTGGCGGGCGCAGGTGGTGTCGTGTTCCCGGCCTGGCCGTACGGGCGAGACCCAGATCGGCCAGCCGTCCGGGGTAACGATGACCTGCACGTTCCCGCCATGGTGCTTGTGTTTTCCGGACCACCAGAGGTCTGCGCCGTTGGGACCCGGGGCGGCGATGTGGTCGGTACGGATGACCGTACCGTCGAGGTTCAGATGCGTCAGCCCGACTGCCTTCGCGCGCTCCGGCACGGTGGACAGGTCCGGTGCGCCGGCGGCCAGGACGGCCAGTACCTCGTGGAGGTAGCGGTATGCAGTTGAGGTCGACAGGTCATTGTCATGGGCGAGTTGGGCCAGGCGGGTGCCGTCGAGGGACCAGTGCAGCACGAGCACGGCCTGCTTGAAGCAGCCCAGCGCGCGTCGCCCCTTGCGGGTCCTGGTCACGATCCGGTGGTCGCGCAGGAGGCCGGCCAGGTACTCGGCGGTGGACAGCTTCACATCGAGCACGGCGGTGTATATGACACTGGTCGGCATGTGAGGCCGCTCGGTCGGATCTTTCTGTCGCAAGATCGTTCCTACCAGGGGCCTCACGCCTGCCCGGACTTGGGAATACCACGGACCGCACGACACGCCGCTCGCTCACGGACGGTGGCCGAAGGTTACTGGGAACAGCTCATTGCCCCCGAGCTGTAGCCTGCCGTCCATGTTGAACGAAAAATGGAAGGCCTCGGAGGGGCGCTCTCGCCAATTGATGACCCTTTGTGCTGCTGCTTCCTACGGAACTCAGCCTGGGCCGGCTCCCAAGTCGACACCCTCAACAGTCGAAGACCGGTGGTCTCTGCTGGTGTACGCGATCGCCGGAAGCACCGCGCTCGATCCCGGGGACATCGGACTTCGACATTTGCGTTTCCGAATTTCCCAGTCGGCAAGCCCGGATGCCCTTGAAGGCTGGCTGTGTGCTTGCTTGCAGCGCTTGGGGCACGGAGTGCGCCGCGGATCACCGATCTCCATCGAGGAGAACGACGAGTCCGCCGAACTTCTCAGGAAACTAGTGATCCGGAGCGTCACCAGGGATGCGACCGCAGACGAAGACCCGGTACTTCGCGCCTGGCACGCTGTGGAGTTCATCGACGCACACGTGAAGGAGCGCCCGGATGGACCAGCCACAGGCACGATTGAGACCCGGCGCTTCCCAAGCCTGCAACCCATGACTGCCGCCATCGATCTGGCGCTGACGGCTGCTGGCGGTGGTTACGCCCTAGGTGCCGCCATACGGTTCCGGTCGGGCACTGAATCACTTGCCGGAACCGTGGAATCACCTCTGTGGAGCCTCGACTCGGATACACAGACAGTTAGTGCAGGCCCCCCCAGCGGATACTTCGTCAGCGTAGTTGACGCTCACACCGGACTTCCGAGCCAGAAGACCATGACCATTTCGTCACGAGACGTATTCGTTCACACTGATCCGGACGAGGAGCCATGCCCGGAACGCCCGTGAAGTACACGACTTTTATGTATATGAGTATCGCGCATGCCTAGCCTCGAAGTTTCGTGACGGTCCGCCGACGGAGTCGGTGGACCGTTTTCGTGCTGTGGACTGAGGCTGTGCAGGCTGAGGGCCCGAGTGTCGTCTCGAGCGGACGCCGGGTTCCACTGCTCCAGGGTGGAGGGTTCTTTCGCAGGGACGGGTGAATCTGCTGATCAGCCGAGGTTCGGGAGGAGTGCGAGTCGGTCGAGAGCTGCGGCGATGTGGCTGGTCCAGGGCCAATGCCGGGCCAGGCGGAGGATCCGGCGGCGGCCGGTGGTCACGAGCTGTCCAGCCGTGCTGAGCAGACGAAGCCGCAGGCGGCGGGGCTCCCAGAGTATGGCTTCGCCGGTCAGCACGAGCATGGGCATTCAGGCCAGCAGGTCGAGAGTGATCTGTACGATCTCCAGCCAGACCCGGTTTTGTCAATCCCCTGGTTTCGTAGAGACCTCTCCTATGTGGCCTGGCACTTCTGGTCGCTCTTCTTGCGTGCTGCGGTTATGGTCCGTTCGAACTCTTCCGGCGGCAGGCCGCCGGCCGCGCTGTGCCAGCGTAGCGGGTTGTAGAACCCGGTGATCCAGGTGGCGATCTTCAGGCGGGCTTCGGTGCGGGTGGCGAACCGGTGCCGGTGTATGTACTCGACCTTGATCAGTGAGTTGAACGACTCCACGGCGGCGTTGTCCAGCGCCGACCCCACCCGCCCCATGGACTGCACCACGCCCAGACGGTCGCACAGGGTGTTGTACGCCTCTGACGTGTACTCACTTCCCCTGTCGCTGTGGAAGATCGTCCCGTCCCTTCGGCCGCCGCGCGTCGCGGTGGCCATCTTCAACGACGCCCCGACCAGGGCCGCATCATGGTGCTCGCCCATGGCGTAGCCGAGCAGGCGGCGCGAGAACGCGTCGATGACCGTGGCCAGATAGATCTTGCCCTCACCGGTCTCGATCTCCGTCATGTCCCCGTACCAGAGCACGTCCGGGGCCACCGCGTCGAAACGGCGATGCACCAGGTCAGGGGCAGGCCTCCACTTGCCCTGCCGGGTCAGCGACCGCCGCCTGGGCGGCTTGCGGCCCTGCAGACCGAGCTCGGCCATGATCTCCGCGACCGTGTTCACCGACACCTTCCAGCCCTCCGCCCATAGGTCCAACGCGATCCTCGACGAGCCGTAGGTGCCACCGGGCTCCGTGAAGAAGTGGATGATCCGCTCCTCCAGCCTCGCCTTCCTGACCTCGCGTTTCGTCGGCTCGTCGGGACGCCGGCGCCATTTGTAGAACCACGCCTCGCTCACCCCGACGACCCCGCGGGACACCCGGTGCGGGACGCCATGCCCGACCCTCCGGTTACCGATGAAAGCGACCACGGCCTCCGGAGCGTTCTCGGTCACTTCACCCAGAGGGCCATGCATCGCTTGAAGACATCACGCTCCATCTCCAGCTCACGGATCCGCTTGTTCTTCTCTCCGATCTCCCGGCGCAGCCGCTCCAGCTCGGCCCGCCCGGCCTCCCGCACCCGACCGCGACCGCCACGCCACCGGCGGTTGTCGGTAGCACGGGCCGGTCCGAGGACGTCGTCCCGTTGCGCCGCCACCGCGACACCCAGCTGTGCAGCGTGCCCGGGTTGATGCCGAGCTCCTCGGCGACCTCCCCGGCCGGCCTCCCGGTCTCGACCACGATGCGCACCGCACCCTCACGGAACTCAGCGTCGTACGGCGGCTTCTTCTTGGACCCCATGAATCCCAACTTTCCCTGCAATCACGGGCACCACGCTACGAGGAGAAGACCCGTGAAGGTCTACGGCGTAACCGTGGCGATGCCGGAGGGGCATAGCCGGGCGCCTCACCCGTCGATCGATCAGCGGTGAAGGTGGGAACCGTCCGCGATCTGCTCCCGACCCAAGTCGCCTCCAGCGGCACGGGACGGGATAGGCGCGTTGCCCGCCGAAGGGCGTGGGCGGGGCGGACGATCCGTCCGGTCACCGCGACCCAGGTCGGACTCGACCTCCTACTGCTGATCGACCCCGAGCTTGTGCCACACGCGTGCGAAGTGCTCGATGTCCGCGGTCGACATGGAGGACCGGATTCGGGCGCGCAGGCCCGCCGCACCCCTGCTGACGATTGGGAAGAAGTCCGGCTCCACGTAGAATCCGTTGTCGAACAGGTAAGCCGACGTTTCCAGCGTATCGGCCTCGGAACCCAGCTCCAGGTATCGGATCGGGACGCTGTTTCCCTGGCCAGCGGCACGAACGAGGCCATCGAAAAGCGCAATGTTGCTGTGCAGTTTGGCTTGCAACTCAGGCAGAGCCTCACTGCGGTGGAGCTTGGCGGACTCGATGATCGCGCCCAGTGCCGGAGTGTTCAAACGCTGGGACCACATCATCGGGCCGCTGCTGCGCTGGATGATCTTTCGTTTGCGGTCGTCGTCCCTGGGGCCGAACACGATGGCACCGCCTGATGCACCGAAACCCTTGTTCAGCGACGTGATGAGCATGGTCGAATCGTTGATCGCGCCCATCCGGTCCAGAACATAACCCCGGCCCATGTCACCGATCACCGACGTGCTGTGTGCTTCGTCGAAGTAGAGGAAGAGCCCGAACTCCTCCTGGAGCTCGAAGAGTTCCTCAAGTGGCGCTAGAGTTCCTCCCGTGCTGTAGACGGAATCGCAGACATAAGCTACGCGTTTGTTCTTCCTGCAGATGTCGGCAAGAGCGTCGACGTCGTTGTGCCTGATCGTCTCGACCCTGGTCTCGTCGGCACACAGGGACTTGAGCGACGCCATGCAGAAATGGGCGCGCTTGTCGAACACCATCACCGGGGCGACACCATCGGTGAGGAGACCGGAAGCCAGGACCGGCAACGTGGCCCACGCCGCTGCCGAGCACGAATTGAGGGTCGCCACATCCGCCCCGAACAGATCGCCGAGTGCGCACTCGGCTTCTTCGAGAAGCGGAAGGGTCATCCGGACTCGCGACAACGAACTGTTCAGGACCATGTTGCTCCGCAGCGCGGCGATCGCGGCGTCGATGATCCTCGGGCTCTCGTCCAGCCCCAGATAGGAGTAGGACGACATGTTGACCGCTACTCGACCGTCCGGCGCGCTGAGTCTTCCTCCCGGGACGGCCTGCAGCACTGCGCCATGGACTCCGAGCCGTGCCGCCGAGTCCCAGTAGCCGTCACTCAGGTGCCGGAGCTTCTTAACGTCGGAGAAGCCGTGACGCGAATTTTCCATCCCCACATTCCCTCTCACATCCTCAAGACAACGTTCCGGCCGTCGTGGCGATCTCGTCCTTCATCGCTATGAGCCGATCCCAGTCCTTGGAGAGCACGAGCAGTTCGGCTCCCGGACCGAGATCCGAGTTGCAGCCGAGAACCACAGCCCCTTCACCTGAGTCCTTGTCGTACCTCACGCCCGCCCTCTCGATCGACCGGAGAAGGTCCGCGAGCCCCGCGGGCGCAACATTGAGGATGGAAGAGAAGAAGTTGTTGCGGGCGTAGTCGTGCCCAAGGAGTCGTTCGGCGACGGTGTGGTAGATGAGACCGCCGCTCCAGCGAGCGTTGATCTCGTGGAAGAAGACCCGGCCATCGTCCAGCACGATGCCGTCGATGTTCACGTACCCGCGGTAGCCGATGGTCCGGACCAGTTCGATGAACTCTTCCGCGGGCTTCAAGGTCGCCTCGAACTCAGAACGTGACGGGGAGTCCAGTCCGATCCACTTGGCGCTGCCGCCAGAACCCTCCGGCAACTGCTCGTACTTCAGGGTTGAGCTGTGCAGGAAACGTGCACGATCGCCGTCGAGGTGGTACTCGAAAAAGAATCGCTGGTCTGCGCGGTGGTACGTCTCCAACGTGATGAACTGGTTCTGGGTGTCCGTCAGCTGCGACCACAGGGTGTCTGCGAGGGTATCGAGCTGGTCGTTGGCGTACGCCAGGACCTCGCGCGTTCCCGGGAAGGACGACTCCGGCGACGTCGATATTCCGATGTTGCCGTGGCCGCCACCACTCCTGTCCTGCTTGGCGATGACCATTCCGGTCTCAGCGATCAGTTCCTGGATCGCGCTCCGCACCTCAGCCGGACCGCGAGCGACGACGCCGTCCGTCAGCGGGGTGCCGAGACCGGCCGCCAGCCTGCGGAACGTCGACTTCATGTTCAGCAGATCGATGCCGTTCTGCATGGCGAACTCGTAGCCGTCGAGCGCTGCGACGTTCAGCTTCCGGGTCAGCTGCGCGGCGGCGCGCGTCGACACGCAGGGGAACAAGCTCCATCCCGCGCCGGTTCCCGTGTGCGCGGCGAGCCGGTCGATGAACTCCGGATCCTGCAGGACCGCTTCGCTCAGCGGAGTCTGCGTCCGCTCCACGTGGACGCTCGTGCCGTCGATGCCGAGGGTGTCCGCAACGTAGCCCGGGAAGTCGGGGTCCACGGTGTCGGGTATGACCAGCACGTCTCCGTCCTCCGCGTGCCACAGGAACCTCGCCGTCGTGTCGGTCGACGACGCCGTCGCATCCGAGATTCCTAACCAGTCGCGAACCTGCTCCGAGTAGTCGGCCCGGAAGTTCGGAAGGATGATCTTTGGCAACCGTGATCTCCGCTCTCTGTGGATACGTCATGCAGGCCGGATGCGTCAGGGATTCTCGTGGCGGAAGTCGAGCTCCGCGTGCAGTTTCGGGGTCCCGTCGGACGTGATGGTCACCACGTTGTGCAGATGCCCTGGTCCGTCGGAGGTGAAATCGTCGGTCATGATGACGTCGCCGCCGTGGTCGCGCAACAGGATCGCGCCCGAGAAGATCAGGTGACCGTCGACCCAACCAGCACCGGACGTGACCGCATCGATGTGGTTGCCCCGATCGTCGAAGTAGATCGACACGAACTGCTCGAGCTCGGGGCTCCAGCCGAAGATGTATCGGCAGTGCTGACCCGTCGGGTGCAGCTCGTTCGGTTCCTGGGTGTAGTCCCACTCGTACCACGTGCCCCGGAGGATCGGCGAGAGCTTGCCCCGGAACAATCCCTTCACCGGGGAATCCTCGCGTCCCGGAGGGTACACCGTGGATTCGCATCGCCAGTTGCCCAGGAAGGGGGTGAGGGGACGCATCTCCTCGCGGGGTACGAACCCATCCGGCACGGGCAGGACGAGGCCCTGCGGGAGTTCGTGGGAGCTGGAGGTCTCGGACATCGTGTGGTGCTCCTGTCGATCGTCGTGCTGATGGGGATCTCGGAACACAGCGTGGTCGGCGTCGCGATGCGCCGGGCCCTCGCGCCGGCCGCTCATCGCGTCAAACGACGTGTGCAGCTACTGCCGGATCGCCGCAGTTCCGTCGGTCAGGACCAGCGACATGCGATGGTTCTTGTCGGCGAACCGGAACGACGCGACGCTGACCGTTGCTCCGAGCGGAGCGAATCCGGCCATGGCCCCGGTGGTCATGATCACGCCGTCGGGCATGGGCACGGCGTAGGTGTTCGTCCCGCCGCCGGCCGACGAGTTGTAGACCGTCACCATTGTGTGCCGGGACATGTTGGCTTCGCGCATCACGCTGCCCGGGATCTCCGCGCTCCCGAGCAGGCAGTCGTCCTTCGTGTCGTTGACGACGAGCCCCGTGATCAAGCTGTTGACCATCAGCCTGGGCATCAGCTCCTCCCTGAGCGGGTGTTCGTCCGGCACCGACCCCAGTTCCTCGTCACCGGTCAGGCGCTCGTACTTCAACGTCCCGGTGTCCAGCTTGTTGCCCGGGATGATGCCGTAGTCGACGATGGGCAGCGTTCCGTCCGCGTGGAGTTCCTGGCCGCGATCCCCGAGCCTGGTCTCCGAGATGATGCACACCAGGTCGCCTGCGCTCAGGAAGTGGGCGACGCTGCCGCGGGCTTCCACCATGCCGGTGTCGGAATGCACGACGAACGTGTGCACCCGGTTCTCGATGTTGCTGGCGCCGATGCGAGCGACGATCACCGCCTCCCCGGGCACGAGATCGCTCACGGCGCACAGCTCCGGCGGCAGCGCGATGCCCTCACCGATGGCGGAGTCCGACCGCGCGCTCTCGTTCGTGGATCGATAGGCCGCATCAATGGTCAGGTTGTGGATCGCGCTCCGCTTGCACGGCATCTCGGGACCGATCACGGATGCTCCTCAGAATTCGTTGTTGACTCATTGCCAGGTTCCTGCGCGCCGATCACCTGTCGGACCGGCGCTGCGGGTGTGGATACCGGCCGACCCGTGGACGTCGGCTCGTGCGCATCGGTGCATCGTCGTCTGCGTCCTCGGACCGAAGCCTGCACTCCCATCTTCCGAATTCGAGTTCGTGCAGTCGGAACCCCACGAGATGTTCGACGATTCGCCCGCTTGGTCGTGCAGTCGGCACTGATTCTGATAACCGGCGCCAGCTATCCTGCTGCCGTCATGGAGGGGGCGCCACATCAGAAGCCCCCACTAGAGACCCGATGCTAACAACCATGTCCCCCTGTAACCAGACTTGAACTTCCGGGCGCTTGCTGGTTCTGTGTCGCGCGTCAGAGTTCTTGGCAGAGCCCGTTGCCTACGGGTGTTCTACCGCCTGAGGAGAAGACCCGTGAAGGTCTACGGCGTAACCGTGGCGATGCCGGAGGGGCATAGCCGGGCGCCTCACCCGTCGATCGATCAGCGGTGAAGGTGGGAACCGTCCGCGATCTGCTCCCGACCCAAGTCGCCTCCAGCGGCACGGGACGGGATAGGCGCGTTGCCCGCCGAAGGGCGTAGGCGGGGCGGAGCCGCCGTAGTACTCCGGGGCCGGGAGAGTCGGCCGCACGGGGAAGGGCGGCAGCGTGACAGACAAGGAGAGGACTGCAACGTCCGAAGATGCCCTGGTGAACACCGGGGTCGGGATGGCCGCCGCTTGGCGGCTGGGTGTCCCGGTACGGAAGATGCAGCTCAAGTTGCACCAGCGGGCGCAGGCGGATGCCTCGCGCCGATTCGACGATCTGTACAACACTGGTCTACGACCCGGGGTTCCTGATCGATGCCTGGCACAGGGTCGCGGGCAACACCGGGGCGAAGACGGCTGGGATCGACGGGCTGACCGTGGCCGCGATCGAATCCGGGCCGGGAGTACAGCCGTTCCTGATGGACATCAGGAACGAGCTCAAGGCGCGGATCTACCGGCCCGCACCGGTGCGGCGCACCCAGATCCCCAAGTCCAACGGGAAGATGCGTGATCTTGGCATTCCGACCGTGAAGGACCGGGGCGTGCAAGCCGCACTGAAGGCGGTCCTGGAGTCCATCTTCGAGGTCGACTTCCTGCCGGTCTCCTACGGGTTCCGGCCGGGCCGCCGAGCCCATGACACCATCGCGGTTATCTGGCCCGCCGGGGCTACTCCGTAGTCCTGGAAGCCGACATCGAGGCGTGTTTCGACAACATCGATCACGTCGCCCTGATGGACCGGCTACGGGCCAGGATCCCCGACAAGCGCGTCCTGGCGCTGGTGAAGGCGTACTTGAAGGCCGGGGTCATGCACCGCGGCATCGCCGAGGACACCCCCACCGGCACTCCCCAGGGCGGGATCCTCTCCCCGCTGCTGGCCAACATCGCTCTGACGGCACTGGACGAGCACTTCCACGTCCGGTGTCACACCCGGATGGGCACCAGTTGGCAGCGCGAGAAGCGACGCAAGATCGGAACGGGAAACTGGAGATTGGTCCGCTACGCGGACGACTTCGTCGTCCTCGTCAGCGGCCCGGCCCACCGGGCCGAGGCCCTGTGCGAGCGGGTCGCCGAGGTCCTGGCCCCGCTCGGACCGCGGCTTTCACCGGAGAAGACCCGTGTGGTCCACATCGAAGACGGCTTCGACTTTCTCGGCCACCACATCCGCCGCCAGCGGAAACGCGACACGAACAAGCTCGTCGTCTATACCCGGCCCTCGAAAAAGGCCATCAAGGCCGTCAAGGACCGAGTCTCGGAACGGACCTACATACACACCCAGAATCAGAGTCTGGCCACCCTCCTGGAGGGCCTGAACCGGACGATGACCGGGTGGGCGACCTACTTCCGACACGGCGCGGCGAAGCGGACATTCAACGCGGTCGACCACCACGCGTGGCACCGCGTCGCGATCTGGCGCCGCCGCAAACACGGCATCCCCAGCAGCCAGTTGAAGGGATTCTGTGACCAGGGATGGAGGTTCACCGACAGCGGCACCGTGTTCCTCGGCGCATCCAGCGTCATGATCGAACGCTACCGCTACCGCGGAGCTCGGATCCCGACTCCGCGGACCATCGAACCGGCAGCCAACAACGGCTGACCACTGGGCAAGCCACGTGGAGAGCCGGATGCGTGGCCAACACGCACGTCCGGTTCGGGTCGGCGGCCCAGAGAAACGGAACGGCAGCAATGCCGTTCACCGCGCTCTGGGCCGACCGCACATGGTCACGGGTGATCTGGAGTTCGCGCGGGTCTGAGACGGTGCCCGCCTCGCGGAGATCGGCCAGCCGACGCTGAAACTCCTCGGCCAGGTGCTGATAGGGCCCTGGCCGCTGGTTGCCCTGTGGGTCGGTGCGTGCGTAGAAGCCCGTTCTGGCGACGCCGGCTTCTCGTGCAAGAGTTTTGAGGTTGCAACCGCCGCGGGCTGGAAGCTGCCCCAGCAGTAGGCGGTCCATCGCAGCACGGATGCTGGCCTCGTTGCGACGGCGCTGTTCGGTGGTCAGCGGCATGATGTGCACTCCTGCATTGCGGTCTGCGGAAACGTGGCGGAGGTCTGGGCCAGTTGGCGGGCCAATGATCGGTCCCTCTGCGTCGGCCGTTCTCGAGGTCGTGATCATGGAATATCGTGCCGGTCATGACCACGGATGACTGGTTGGCTGACACCCGCACCTCTTATGACACGGTCGCGGTCAGCTATGCCGACCAAGTGCGAGGTGCCCTCGCCGGACACCAGTACCTTTGCGCGGCGCTGGCGTTGTTCGCCGACAGCGTGCGGGTCGCTGGCGGCGGGCCGGTAGCGGACGTCGGCTGCGGCCCCGGTGAAGTCACCGCCCACCTGCATGAGCTCGGTGTCGACGCCTTCGGTGTCGACCTCTCCCCGGGGATGATTGACGTGGCCCGGCGCGACCACCCCGGCCTGCGGTTCGAGGTGGGCTCGATGGCGGAACTGGACCTCCCCGTTGCTTCGGTGGCCGGCCTGCTCGCCTGGCAGTCGTTGATCCACATCCCCGACGACGAGGTGCCGACTGTGTTCGGGCACTTCCACCGAGCAATGCGTCCAGGCGGACCGCTGCAGCTCCTGTTTCAGGTGGGTGACGAGTCGCAGTTGAAGACGGAGGGCTATGGCGGTCACCCGATGAAGGTCCATGTGTACCGCCGTCAGCCGGATCAGGTGGCATCCTGGCTGCGCGATGCCGGATTCGTGGTCGAGGCCGAGATGCTGCTCGACCCGGATGCGAAAGCTCAGCAAGCGATTCTTTTCGCACGCAGTAAGTCCTAACTTCTGCATATGTCGGGCTCGCCACTCGGAACCGAAGGACATGCGGGTGTACTCATAGCGGTGCTGGTGGCCTGGTCGATGCTGTCGAGCACTCGTTGGACGCGGTCGTGCTCCCGTCGTAGCCGGGTCTTCTCCCCTGTGGGGACTCTGGGGTTGCCGAGGGACGCTTGAAAGGTGGCCGCCTGCTCGGCCCAGATCGGGCGGTGGCAGGCATGATGGGTGGCCTGCGGACAGCGGGCTGTCCGCGTACTTCATTGAGTGGCCCTGGCAAGATTTCCGTGAAGCTGCGGTGTGCCTCCATGCGCCGGTGACATTCCGTCACGGGAAGCGGCGTCGGAGCAGGGCCATGAGGATGACGCGATGGCGGAGGAGTGGAACTCCTGCGCGTCCGGCCATAATTCGTTTATGGAGGCACACCGCAGCTTCACGGAAATCTTGCCAGGGCCACTCAGACGAGTACGCGGACACGATGGTCCGCGGAGTCGGGATCCGAGCTCCGCGGTAGCGGTAGCGTTCGATCATGACGCTGGATGCGCCGAGGAACACGGTGCCGCTGTCGGTGAACCTCCATCCCTGGTCACAGAATCCCTTCAACTGGCTGCTGGGGATGCCGTGTTTGCGGCGGCGCCAGATCGCGACGCGGTGCCACGCGTGGTGGTCGACCGCGTTGAATGTCCGCTTCGCCGCGCCGTGTCGGAAGTAGGTCGCCCACCCGGTCATCGTCCGGTTCAGGCCCTCCAGGAGGGTGGCCAGACTCTGATTCTGGGTGTGTATGTAGGTCCGTTCCGAGACTCGGTCCTTGACGGCCTTGATGGCCTTTTTCGAGGGCCGGGTATAGACGACGAGCTTGTTCGTGTCGCGTTTCCGCTGGCGGCGGATGTGGTGGCCGAGAAAGTCGAAGCCGTCTTCGATGTGGACCACACGGGTCTTCTCCGGTGAAAGCCGCGGTCCGAGCGGGGCCAGGACCTCGGCGACCCGCTCGCACAGAGCACTGTCACGCTGCCGCCCTTCCCCGTGCGGCCGGCTCTCCCGGCCCGGAGTACTACGGCGGCTCCGCAGCGGGCGTGTCCGGGGTCGACGCCGTTCGCCGAGCAGGGCGTCGTGGCCGCCTGACGTGGGCTGCGCTCGCCGGTGGTGGCGGTGGTGGCAGCCCACTCGGCGCGGTGATCGCCTGCTACGGATTACGGATCGATCTTGTGGAGGAAGGCTATGGAACTGTCCCCCGTACGTCGGATCCGGGCGGTCGAACCGGTTTCCGCCAGGAAGTCGTGAACAGCCCTGCTGCACCCGTCCCAGAAGTCGTAGTCGTCGAGGATGACCACACCGTCGACCTCGACGTGCTGGAACATGACGTCGAGGCACAGCTTGGTGGATCGGTACCAGTCCCCGTCGATGCGCAGGACCGCGATCGGATCACCGCAGTAGTTCGGGAGGGTGTCGTCGAACCACCCCCTCTCGACAGAGACGTGGTCAGCGTGATCGCCCGAGGAACGGATGAGGGAGAGGAACTCGTCGTAATCCGCGTGGAGGTTGTCGAGGTAGAACGGATCGTCGGAGTCGGACTGCCAGGCGACAGCGTCGGGTCCATCGATGGTGGCCGCCGGAGGAAGGCCTTCGAATGAGTCGTAGAAGTGGTACTTGCGCCCGGGACCGCCGATCTGCATCATCGCCGCGGCCATCCCGCCCTTCCAGGTACCGCATTCGACGAACGCGCCTTGGAGTGCGCGCGATCGCTCATGGATCAGGGCGAGGTTGTCGCAGAAGGAGTCTTCGGGTATAAGCGTGTAGTTCGCAAAACGGTCGTAGATCTCTTCGTAATGGGCCTGGTGCTCTTCTTGGGACGACCGGGTGACAAATTG
Organism: Streptomyces sp. SID14515; assembly: GCF_010548505.1. Lineage (NCBI taxonomy): Bacteria > Bacillati > Actinomycetota > Actinomycetes > Kitasatosporales > Streptomycetaceae > Streptomyces > Streptomyces sp. SID14515. The sequence goes on from NZ_JAAGMH010000014.1 coordinate 28,176, forward strand.
CCGGAACCACTTCCTCTTGATTCGTTCGGCCATATCATCCGCGTCTCGCCACGACCCCATCGTCACAACGTATCAGCAGGGACAGATGGGGGGGAAGGTAGCGTGAGCCGACGATATGTTGGACGCGGGTTGCCGGGGCGCGGGATGTCCGCTGCTCCACGGCTCCGAGCGGACGGGCCGTGGTCGTGGTTCTTGCGGCTTTCCCGCCGGTCAGGCCCCCGCCGGCGCGATCTGCACGGCGACCCCACCGCCCGTGCCCGTGTTCTCCCCCGAGCCGTGGCGGGCGCGCGTTCAGCTCTTGGCTGCCCGCACCAGGACGTAGTCGAGGCCGTCGATCTGCGCGTGCAGCGCCGCCTGGTCGCTGAGGTTCTCCCGGACGAGGTCGGCGAGCTCGGTACCGACGCGCTCGACGTACTCCGGGTCGTCGACGGTCCGGAGCGCAGCGCGCAGGTAGGGCGCGAACACGTCGCCATGGATCGACCTGATCTCGACGTCGTCGAACCCGGCCGTGGCCAACCGGTCACGGTAGGTGTCGACGCCGTACCAGTTCGCCTCCGGTGCCATACCCGCGAACATCGACGTGCGCAGCGGGTCGTCGGTGCCGGTCGCCTGCGGATGCCGGGGAACGATGTCGGTCACGGCGAGCACCCCACCCGGGCGCAGCAGGGTGTGGGCCTGGCGGAAGAACTCCGCGCGCGTGTCGAAGTGGAAAGCCGCCTCCAGCGCCAGCACTCGGTCGAAGGATCCGGCGATGAAGGCCTGTTCGATCGCGGTCGCCGAGCACCGATGGAAGGTGATCCGCTCGGTGAGGCCCTCGCGTTCCGCGCGCGATCTGGCGTGCGCGAGGTGGCTCGCGGTGATCGTCACGGCGTCGATGGTGCTGTGCGGGTACGTCGTGAGCCATCGGAAGTCCTGCGCGCCGAAACCGAAGCCCACGTCGAGGACACGGTCCCCGGGTGTGAGCCCTGCCGTGCGGGCGAGCGCGTCGGTGAGCGCTTCGCTGGCCCCGGTGAACGTGGTGGCCTCCGCCCAGTACCCGAAGTTGATGTAGGTGCTGTCGTGGGCGAACAGCTTCCCCGGGTCATAGAGCTCGTAGCGCCCGAGGGCCAGCTCCTCGGGCGCGGGCTCGGTCGTGTCGTCGACCAGTGGCGCGGCGCCGTCGGCGGTCGTCATGGTGCTGTCTCCTTCGCCTGGTGGGTGTCACCTCGGCGGCCCGGTGGGCGGCCGAGGCGGTACCGGGTCGGGGTCGATCACGATCTGCGCGACCGACCCTACCGACCCTACGTGCTCGGGCGTCGGCGTCCCGGGAATCTGCCAAAACAACGTGCTGCGGCAGGTGTTGCCCGCCGTGCAGATCGGCGTCACCAGCACGTTCGGAGTTGGTCCGGCAGTTGTTCCGCAGCAGTTCAGACAACGGCCCGAATGGAATCCGCAGCAGCAACGGTGACCCTCGACGCGGGCGATCCGCCCGCCATCGGACCGAGCTGTCCGTCCTCGATCGACCGTCGGAGCACGAGCCTGCTCGTGGGCCCGGGGCAGATGCGCACGTTGACGATCCCGGTGTTCATCAAGTAGACCATTGCGCGTGAACAGCCACGCACTCGAACGCCGGCACGGTACGAGGAGATACTGATGGTGTCAGCGGACGGCGTGTGGCCCATCGAGCAGGATCTAGCGGACCCCTCTTTCATGGGCGGCACCGGAGCTGGCGACGATTTCTGGGCGGAGTCCCGCCGTCGGGGCGTCACCTGGCACGAGCCGAGGAGCGATCGTCCCGGATTCTGGGTCGTATCGCGCTACCGGGACGTTCGTGATGCGTACGTGAATGTCGACGGTCTGTCCTCGTCCCGGGGGACCGTGTTGGACGTGCTCCTCCGGGGCCCTGATTCTGCGGGCGGGAAGATGCTCGCGGTGACCGATCCGCCGCGGCACCGCGAGCTGCGCATCCTCATGACCCGTGCCTTGTCGCCGGAGTACGTCCGCCGCATGGAGCCGACGTTGCTCGGACGCAGTCGTCAACTGGTGCGGCGATGGACCGGGAGCGGTGAGTTCGACTTCGTCGAGTCGATAGCGGACCGTATGCCGATCGAGACCATCTGTGATGTGCTGCAGGTGCCGAGCAGTGATCGTACAATGCTGATGGAGTGGAACAAGCAGACGCTGTCGTCCACGAGCCTGGATGATACCTTGCTCGACGCCCTGAACGCCCGGAACGAGATCATCCTCTACTTCATCGATCTGGTGGAGGAGAGACGGGCGGCACCCGGAGATGACCCGATCAGCGCTCTGGCGCACGGGCGCGTACAGGGTGAACAGCTCAGCACAGAGGACGTCGCACTCAACTGCTACAGCCTCATACTGGGTGGTGATGAATCGTCTCGCATGTCCGCGACCTCGGCCGTGAGAGCGCTACACGGCCACCCTGACCAGTGGCGGTCGTTGAAGAGCGGGTCGGTCGACTACGACACCGCCGTCGAAGAGCTCATCCGTTGGGCCACGCCGGCGATGCACTTCGCCCGCACCGCGGAGAAGGATGTCACCGTCGGTGGAACCCGGATCGCTCGCGGCGATGTCGTGAGCTTGTGGAACGTCTCGGCGAACCGCGACGAGGAGGCGTTCGACGATCCCGGCTCGTTGAACCTGTCCCGGCGTCCCAACAAGCACCTCGGCTTCGGCTGGGGTCCCCACTTCTGCCTGGGTGCAGCCCTGGGCCGGGCGAGTCTCACGTACCTGCTGCAGGCGCTCGCCGAGTCCGTTACGTCGATCGAGACCGAGGAACATCCGCAGCGCGTGTACTCGAACTTCCTGTACGGCTACAGGTCCCTCAGGACGACGCTCGTCCCCTAGGCGCCCCCACTCCACCTCCACCGTCACTGCGAAAGGAGCCGGCGGCGATGACCAGCAACACGTCGAACGAGGTTGCCGTGGAAACCGAAGAGAGGTTGCGCCGCGTCCGGGCTGCGCTCGACGATGTCGTCGACGTGGAGGGCCTGCCGGGTGGGGCTGTTGCACTCCTCGACGGCGACAGCACGTCCTACACGTTCTCGGGCCACGGCGACCTCGACACCGCGCGGGACTGGTCCGACGAGTCCCGGCAGCCCATCGGTTGCCTCTCTAAGGTCCTCATCGCGTACGTGGCCATGATGCTCGTCGACCGGGGCGTCGTCTCGCTGGACGAACCGTTGTGCGACCGCGTTCCCGGGGCGTGCTTACGACGGGACGGCGTGAGCGCACCGATCACGCTGCGATCCGCGCTCAGTCATTCAACGGGGGTGGACCAGGCGTTCGAGGTCTGGAACCAGGTGAATCCTCGAACTCCTGCAGAGTACGTGGAGGGTCTCCAGGCTTATCGGCAGATCGCTGAACCTGGCCAGGTCTTCGCCTACAACAACATCGGTACGGCCGTGGCTGCCGTGCTGATCGAGAACATCCTGCAGGAGAGTTGGCAGCGCGCCGTCAACACGATGCTGCTCACGCCGCTCGGGATATCGGCGATCGCGGAGCCGGAGGACGGAGGCGGGCTCTCCGGACTCGACGAGACCGTGGTTACGGGGTACTCGGCGCGTGCGGGAGGCCAGGGATACCAACCCGTGGCGCCGGCTGATCTCGAACGGGTGGCCGACTGCTTCGGATCGACCACCATCTACATGACGCCGCACGAGATCAGCCTCTTGGCGCGGTGCGCGATGTCCGACGGTGTTGGCGGGAACGGCGTCCGGGTGCTGTCGGAGACCCTCGCTCGCGAGATGTGCTCGCCGCAGATCGGTATCCCCGGCCATCCGATGTACGACTCATGGGGACTCGGGTGGCTACTCTTCGACGACGAGTCCTTCGGCTTCGAAGCTGCGACCGAGGGGCAGCACATCTTCCTGAGGATGTTCAAGGAAGAGGACCGTGGATTCCTGGTCATGACCAATTCGTTCCCGTCTTTCCCCCTGTACTCCGAGATCTTGCTGGCCGCGACCGATCGGCAGTGGCCGGCCGACGGAGCTGCCGCCAACACGTTGCAGGAATCCCACTGCGTGGGAACGTACGAGGCGGACGGCCACAAGCTGGAGATCCGGGGGGCGAGCGACGGCATGGAGTTCAAGCTGTTCCTGGGCGGCGGTTCCGAGAACTGGTACCTGCTGCACCAGGGTCAGTCGGCCTTCGCAGGAGGTGGGGCGCTCGTGCTGTCGTCGGTGAACAGGGGGTTCCAGAGCGCGGCGGTTCCGATCTGGGTGGACGATCGGGCGGAGCCATCCTTCCTCAGATTCGGGATGATCGTCCTCGAGAAGGTCTCCTCGACCGATCCTGGGAAATGAGGGCACGATGAACGCGCACGCGAACCCGCCGTCGACCACGATCAACGATCTCCTCAGGGACCAGGCCGAACGAACCCCGGATGCTGTCGCGATCGTCTACGGCGACGGCACGAGGCTCACCTACGCCGAACTCGACGCCGTCATCGTCCGACGGTCACGTGCGCTCGTCGACCGTGGGGTCGGGCGGGAGTCCGTCGTCGCTCTGGCGGTGCGGAACCCCCTGAGCTTCTGGACCACCGTGCTGTCCGTGCTCCGCGCGGGAGGTGCGTACCTGCCGATCGATCCCGACAGCCCGGGGAAGCGGATCGAGTTCATGATCGGCGATGCCTCGCCGTTCCTGATCGTCGCCGACGAGAGCGTCCGGTCGGCTCTGCCGCAGCGGAGCGGCATTGTGACGGTCGAGGCCCTCGACGCCGAGCGTCGTCCTCCCGACCCGGAGCGCGAGGCGGAGCAGCGTCATGCGCCCGCGACGCGCGACGATCTGGCGTACGTCATGTACACCTCGGGGTCGACCGGCAACCCGAAGGGTGTTTTGGTCTCGCACGCGGGGATTCCCGGCCTCGTTTCCACGCTGGCGACATCGATGGACATCACGTCGCGGAGCAGGGTCCTCCAGTTCGCCTTCCCGACCTTCGACGCGTCGCTGTCCGAGGTGTGCGTCGCTCTCGCCTCCGGGAGCACCCTGGTGCTCGCCGACCGAGCTGACCTGTCTCCTGGGAAGTCGCTCTCCGACACCATCGCCCGTCACGGGGTCACCGCGGTGATGCTGACACCGCAGGTGCTCGCGGCGGCCGGCGACGGAACCCTGTCGACCGTCGAGTCGCTCCTCACCACCGGGGACAAGGTCTCGCTCGGCCTCATCCGGACGTGGTCCGCGCGGCGCCGGATGGTGAACGGGTACGGGCCGACCGAGACGACGGTCTGCGCCACCGTGAGCCGTGCACTGTCGGCGGACGAGGTCGAGATCCCGATCGGGCCGGCGATGGCGGGCACCAACGCGTACGTCCTCGACGGCCGGCTGGAGCCGCTCCCAACGGGCGAGCCGGGCGAGCTCTACCTGCACGGCCCGCACCTCGCGCGGGGGTACCTGGGGCAGCCGGGCCTGACCGCGTCCCGGTTCGTGGCATGCCCCTTCGCCGAGCCCGGGGACCGCATGTACCGGACCGGCGACCTGGTCTCCTGGAACGAGGCTGGCGAACTGGTGTTCCGCAGCCGGGTGGACGGGCAGGTGAAGATCAACGGCGTCCGCATCGAGCCCGGCGAGATCGAGGAGGTCCTCGTCCAACACCCTGATGTCGACCAGGCGGTCGTCCGCGCCGCGGGTGGTCGGTTCGAGGACGACGGGCGCCGGTTGATCGCGTATGCGGTGCCGGCGGGCAGCGCCGGGACGTGGTCGGGGACCAGCGGGAGCGACCCGGGTGCGTGGCGGGACGAGCTGGCAGCGCGGTGCCGGACGTGGCTCGTCGACAGGCTGCCCGCGAGCATGATTCCCGCCGTCCTCGTGGTCCTCGAGCGCTTGCCCCTGATGCCCAACGGCAAGCTCGACGCGGCCGCGTTGCCGGTGCCGGAGTTCACGTCCGAGGCCTCCGCGTCGCCGTCCAGTCCGGCGGAACGCAGCGTGGCCGACATCTTCTGCGAGGTCCTCGGACGCGAGACCATCGGTGTCGACGATGATTTCTACACGGTGGGCGGGGACAGCGTCCGCGCGATGCGCGTCGTCTCGTTGGCTCGCGCCCGTGGCCTGCGGTTCAGTGCTCGACAGATGATCGAGCTCCGGACCGTGGCCAAACTGGCCGCTGTCGCCCGGACGACCACCGTGAAGGTGCCGTCGTCCGACCGGGCGACCGGGCCGGCGCAGGAGAAGCGCATTCCGCTTCTCCCGGTCACGCAGTGGAACCGGGACGCCGGACCCGGGTTCGAGCGGTCCGCGCAGGCGGCCCTCTTCGAGGCTCCGGACGGCTTCCTCCGGACCGACCTGGTCCCCTTGCTGGAGAAGGTGGTTGAGCGGCACGAGCTGCTCCGATGCCGTCTGGATCGCGACGGCTGCCTGGTCGTCGGCCCACGCGCGAACGTCCCCGTGGCGACATCGATCACAGTGGTCGACGTGCCTGACGGTGTCGAGGGCGCGGCATGGCAGTCGCTCGTGGTCGCGGAACGCGACTCGGCAGTGCAGAGGTTGGATCCCGCAGGGGGCGTGATCGGCCAGTTCGTCTGGTTCGAGTCTGCGACGACGCAGGCACGTCGGCTCCTGGCGGTGGTCCACCACGCGGTGGTGGACGGGGTGTCGTGGCGTGTTCTGCTGGATGATCTGGCCGCTCTCTCGGCGCCCGCAGCGGTGGCCGGCAGCCGAGAGGTCCCGCCGTTGCCGGCGACCGGGATGGGGGAGTGGGTCGACATCCTCACCAGGGAAGCTGCTGCGCGCACGCGCGTCCAGGAACTCGAGTACTGGCGGTCGGTCGTCGACGGGCCCGACGAGCCCGTGGGGCGTAACCGCCTGGACCCCACGGTCGACCTGACGGACACGCTCGTCCACGCACGTCTCGTACTCCCTCCCGACCACACCGCATCGTTGCTGGCGGCCGCGGAACGGGGTGCGGGCGGCATGGACGGTCTGCTGGCGGCGAGCGTCGCGGTGGCGGTGGCCGAGTTCCGTCAGACCGATGCGACCGTGGGCTCGTCCGTGCTCCTGTGGCTGGAGGGGCACGGGAGGGAGGAGTCCGTCTTCCCGGGCGTGGACCTGACGGGGACGTTTGGGTGCTTCACCACCGCCTATCCCGTGCGTATCGCCGTGCCGGGGTCCCCCTCCGTCTCGGCCCGCGCAGTTCACGCCAGTGCGGTCGACGCGCTGTCGGGTCTTCCCGACAAGGGCATCGGTTACGGGCTCCTGCGACACCTCAACCCCGAGACGAGGGCCGTTCTCGAGAAGCATCCCATCGGGCAGATCGGCGTGAACTACCTCGGGAGGTTCGGATCGAGATCGGGTTCGAGCTCGGGCTGGGACTTCTGCTCGGAGGTCCCGGAGCTGGGGGCACTCGATGTGCCGGAGCCGCCCGGCCGTTCGGCGTTGACGGAGCTGAACATCGACGCATGGGTGTTCGACACCCCGGGGCAGTCGACGTTCGGTGTCTCTCTCACGGCTCCGCGACGTGTGCTGTCGTCGGGCGACCTGGAGGTATTGGGGGGCCTCTTGGAGCACGCCCTCGCCGACGTGGCCCGAGCAGCACTCGACGACGAGGCGTGAAGCCCGACCAGGACGAGCCCCTCTCACGTCAGGTGGACGGCATGACTTCTCCGCACGGAACTGGTGCCCCTGCTCGGGATCACAGTTCGTACGCGCAGTACCTCCAGTTGGACAAGCTCCTGTCCTTGCAGGCGTGCATCACGAGCGGCGCTGGCGAACCCCTGTTCCTCATCATGCACCAGGTCGCCGAGCTGACGTTGAAGCTCCTGGTGGGGGAGATCGACCGCCTGCAGCGCCACGTCGAGCAGGGAGACCTGCTCGACGCCATCACCCAGGTGGGGCGCGCGCAACGCGTCCACGGAGTGCTGAGGGAGACGTGGGAAGTCCTCGGCACCCTGAGCCCGGCGGAGTTCGGGGCGTTCCGCGGTGCGCTCGGTTCGGCCTCGGGTGCCCAGTCCGTCACCTATCGGGAGCTGATGTCGCGCCTCGGGGAACGGGATCACACGTTCCTCCTCCGCGGCGGCGTGCCGGCCGGGGAGGCCCGACGTCTGCGTGAGCTGCTGTCCCGGCCCAGCCTCTACGACGCCGTCCTCGAGCAGCTGCACAAGGGAGGCGTTCCCCTGCCGGACCGGTGCCTCGACCGCGACTGGAGTGAGCCCTACGAGGAGCACCCGGACGTGGTCGACGCCTGGCGGGAGGTCTACCAGAACCGCCGCGAGCACCAGTCCCTCTTCGACCTGGCGGAAGCACTCATCGAGCTGTCCTACGGATTCTGCCAGTGGCGGGCGGTTCATGCGCTCGTCGCGGAGCGGCTGATCGGCGCCAAGGTCGGCACCGGAGGCACGTCAGGCGTGAGTTGGCTGCAGCGGCGGGTCCAGCGCCGGGAGTTCCCAGAGTTGTGGACGGTCCGGACGCTGCTCTAGTACTCGAGTCATGCTTCTTCAATTGTGCTGGTCACAGGGCCCTTTTGGAGTCTAGTTAGCTGATGCTCCATCAGGTGGGCAGAGGTTCGTGACTCACCCAATCGGGGTGCGTTGAACTCGTCATGGAGATGAAGAGTGATGTCGAAGTAGGGCTGCGGGAAGCTGAGTTGCAGTCGTTGCTGCTGCGGGTTGGCGAGCGGTTCGGCCGGGTCGAGCCGCGGCGGCGGATGCGCGACTACGTGCGGGGTTTGCTGGGGCCGGTGGGACGGAAGAACAGCTGGCAGATAGCCGAACACGCGGGTCACGACACCCCGTATGGGCTGCAGCGGCTACTGTCGTGGTGCCAGTGGGATCCGGACGAGATCCGCGATGACCTGCAGGGTTACGTGGCCGAGCAGCTGGGGCAGCCGGACGGTGTGCTGATCGTGGACGACACCGGGTTCCTCAAGAAGGGCACCGTCTCCGCCGGGGTGCAAAGGCAGTATTGCGGCACCGCCGGCCGCACCGAGAATTGCCAGATCGGGGTGTTCGCCGCGTATGCCTCTGCCAAGGGTCGGGCCTTGGTGGACCGCGAGCTCTATCTGCCCAGGTCATGGACCGAGGGCCCCGATCGCTGCCGCGCGGCCCGGATCCCCGAGGGCGAGCCTTTCGCGACCAAGCCGGACCCAGCACCTCGCCGACCCGCGAGCGGGCGCTGGACTCAGCCCTGCCGATCGCCTCGATCACCGCCGACGCGGCCTACGGGCAGGAGTGGCGCTTCCGGCGCATGCTGGAGGAGGCAGGGGTGAGCTACGTCCTGGCGGTGCCCAAGTCGCAGCAGGTGAAGTCCTCAGTGGGCAGCTGGCGCATCGACCATGTTCTTACCGGCGCCCCGGCTGAGGCATGGGAGCGGATCTCTTGCGGTGACGGTGCGAAGGGGCCGCGCGTCTACGACTGGGCGGCGGCCAAGCTGCCGCCATCGACGGCGCGAAGTCCACCCATTTCCGCTGGGTGCTGGCCCGCCGCAGCCTGGCGCGTCCCGAGGAGATTGCGTACTACCTGGCCTTCGCACCGGCTGATGCCTCCGTCGCCGACTTGGTTCGGGTGGCCGGCACCCGGTGGGCCATCGAGGAGTGCTTCCAGGCCGCGAAGAATGAGTGCGGCCTGGACCAGTACGAAGTCCGTCGTTACGTCGGCTGGTGCCGCCACATCACCTTGGCGATGCTCGCGCACGCCTTCTTGACGGCGATGACCGCCCACGCACTCGAAAAGGGGGCCACAGAAACGGTTCGAGCTGCCTCGTTCCCCTCACCGTGGCAGAAATCCGACGGCTCCTGGACCTTGCCCGTACCTCCGCGGCCAGGCACCGGCAGCCCACCCGTCGGCTCCACTGGTCCCACTGGCGTCGACAGCACCAGGCCATCGCCCGCCGCTGCCACTACCAACGCCTCACGCACCCCGATCGGGTGAGTCACGAACCTGTACCCACCTGATGGAGCGTCAGTCAACTAGACTTCGAAAAGGCCCTGTGACCAGGACAAATGGAGAAGCACGACTGGAGTACTAG
>NZ_JAAGMH010000017.1:0-5481 GCF_010548505.1 Streptomyces sp. SID14515
CCTGTTCGAGGATGACGTGGGCGTTGGTTCCGCTGATCCCGAACGACGACACACCCGCCCGACGCGGACGCCCCACCTCAGGCCAGACACGCTCCTCCGTCAACAACTCGACCGCACCCGCCGACCAGTCCACATGCGACGACGGCTCATCCACATGCAACGTCCGCGGCAACACCCCATGCCGCATCGCCATCACCATCTTGATCACACCAGCCACACCAGCAGCAGCCTGCGTATGACCCAGATTCGACTTCAACGACCCAAGCCACAGCGGCTCCTCACGCCCCTGCCCATACGTCGCCAACAACGCCTGCGCCTCAATCGGATCACCCAACGTCGTACCCGTACCGTGACCCTCCACCGCATCCACATCAGAAGACGACAACCGCGCATTCGCCAACGCCTGCCGAATCACCCGCTGCTGCGAAGGACCATTCGGCGCCGTCAACCCATTCGACGCACCATCCTGATTAACCGCACTCCCCCGCACCACCGCCAGCACACGATGCCCAAGACGCTCCGCATCCGACAACCGCTCCAACACCAACAACCCAACACCCTCACCCCACCCCGTACCATCAGCCGCATCAGCAAACGCCTTACACCGACCATCCACCGCCAGACCGCCCTGCCGCGCAAACTCGGTGAAGAGGCGTGGGGTGGTCATCACGGTTACCCCGCCGGCCAGGGCGAGGGTGCACTCACCGTTACGCAGCGACTGCGCGGCCAGATGCAGCGCCACCAACGACGACGAACACGCCGTATCCACACTGATCGCCGGACCCTCAAGACCGAACGCGTACGCAACCCGACCGGAGAGGACACTGACCGCGGTTCCCGTACCACCGAAGCCGGCCAGCTCTTCCGGTACGTCCGTCACCCATGAACCGTAGTCATGGGACATCACTCCGGCGAAGACTCCGGTCCGGCTGCCCCGCAGCGATGTCGGATCGATCCCGGACCGCTCGAACGCCTCCCACGACGTCTCCAGCAACAACCGCTGCTGCGGATCCATCGCCACCGCTTCCCGCGGCGAAATCCCGAAGAGGCCTGGGTCGAAACCAGCGACGTCATCCAGGAACCCGCCGGCGTGAAAGAAGTCCTCAGCATGGGAGTCCATGTCCCAGCCGCGATCGGTCGGAAACGCCACGATCCCGTCCTGGGCGCCGACGACCAACCCCCACAAGTCGTCGGGGGACATGACGTCACCGGGGTATCGGCACGCCATGCCGACGATCGCGATAGGTTCGTTCGTGTCGACCGTGGCCAGGGCGGTCTCGGTCGAAGCCGCGTCGCCCACCAGCTCCGCCCGTAGAGACTCGGCAAGCTCAGCAGGGGTCGGGTAGTCGAATACGAGGGTCGCCGGCAACCGCAGGCCGGTGCTGGCCGAAAGACTGTTGCGCAGTTCCACAGCAGTCAGTGAGTCGAACCCGAGCTCGGCGAAGGTTCGCCTGTTCTCCAGAGCCTGCGGCGAGACGAAACCGAGAACCGCCGCAACCTGAGTTTGTACCAGGTCCAGCAGTACAGGGATTCGGTCTTCCTCAGCCACAGCCAGGATCCGCTGTCGCAAGGACGGAGCCTCGGCACCGGAAGCGGCCTTCGTCCGGCGCACCGGGGCCTGAAACAGACCGCGCAACAGCGGCGGCAGCGCGCCTGCGGCAGCCCGCTCGCGGAATGCCGTCTGGCTCAGCCGGATCGGCACGAGGAGCGGGTGTTCATAGCCGAGGGCAGCGTCCAGCGAAGCTAGACCGTCCGCGGTGGACAACGGGAGCATGCCTGCCCGTTCCATCCGCGCATGGTCCATCTCCGTCAGTTCTGCCGACATCCCGCCGTGTTCGGCCCACAGTCCCCAAGCGATCGAGGTGGCCGCGAGGCCTTCGACCCGACGGTTGTGCGCGAGCGCGTCCAGGACGGTGTTGGCCGCGGCGTAGCTCGCCTGGCCCGCGCTTCCCAGCACTCCGGCAGCGGAGGAAAACAGCACGAACGCGGCCAGTCCGAGGTCGCGAGTCAGATCGTGCAGGTTGAGGGCGCCGTCGACCTTCGGCCTCAGCACTCGGTCCACTCGCTCCGGCGTCAAAGAGGCGATCACGCCATCGTCGATCAAGCCCGCCGCGTGCACTACAGCGACCAGCGGATGCGCCGCCGGAATGTCTGCGAGTACGGTCGCCAGCCGGTCGCGATCGGCAACGTCGCAGGCGACCAGCTGGACAGTTGCGCCAAGTGCTGTCAATTCGCTCTGCAGATCGGACGCGCCGGCGGCAACCGCGCCCTGGCGGCTGAGCAGCAGCAAGCGGCGCATCCCGTGGACGGCGACAAGGTGGCGGGCGACCACCGAACCGAGCGCCCCGGTGGCCCCGGTGATAAGGACGGTCCCGTCGGGATCGAGCTCGGGTTCGGTCGCGTCAACCGACACGCTGGCCCTGGCCAACCGGGCGACGTGCACTACGCCGTTGCGCACCGCCATCTGAGGCTCGTCGGCCTCCAGCAGGGCCCCTAGCTCCAGCTCCCAGTCGTCGGGGCCGCCCAGATCGACCATGACAATGCGGCCAGGGTGTTCCGTCTGTGCGGAGCGCAGCAGACCCCATGCGGCGGCCTGCGCCAGATCGGTGGGCTCCCCGGCATCCACGGCGACGGCGTTGTGGGTGACGAACACCAAGGGGTGTTTTGCATGATCCGGGTCGGCGAGCAGTTCGTTGAGCAGCCTCAGCACCGTATTGACGACGTCGCGAGGACTGCCGTCCGCAACCATCACCACATGGTGGGGGTCGTCCTGCTCCCGGGCGGCAATGGCTACGGCCGGCCATGTCGGCCGGTAGAGCGCGTTGGTCCAGGAGTCCTGAAGTGCCGTGGACGGAAGGTCACGGAGGGTGAGCCGGTCCACAGTCGCCACCGGTTGGCCCAAGGAGTCTGCCACTACGAAGGAGAACGCGTCCTCCCCCTGCCTGGTCGTCCGCACCCGGAGTGCCGTGGCACCGGTGGCCAGCAGCGATACGTCGGACCAGGCGAACGGCAGCTGCGGCCGTCCCGAGTCGTCGGCGAGCAGTGCCGCAGTCTGCAGTGCCGCGTCGAGCAGCGCCGGGTGGAGGGCAAACCGGGCTGCCTCCCCCTTCGCCTCCTCCGGCAGGCTGACTTCCGCGTAGACCTCGTCTCCGGCGCGCCATGCCTCACGGACGCCCTGGAACACGGGACCGTAGCTGAAACCTCCCTGGTCGAACTGGTCGTACAGTGTCTCGACTGAAACCGGTTCGGCACCGGGCGGGGGCCACTCAGTCATGGGCTGCGGAGCCGACTTGCCGCCTGTTCCCAGCACACCGCGAGCGTGCAGCGCCCACGCGTCGTCTTCCGCAGCCTCCGGCCTGGAGTGGATGGTGAGGGTACGCCGTGACATGTCGTCCGGTGCGGACACCGCGAGCTGGATGTACACGCCTGCCGACTCAGGCAATACGAGCGGCGCTTGGAGGGTGAGCTCGGTCAGCTCGTCGCAGCCGAGCTGTTCGCCGGCGCGCAGGGCCAACTCCACGAAGGCCGTGCCCGGCAGCAGTACGGTTTCTCCCACTACGTGCTCGGCCAGCCATGGATGCGTCCTGAGCGAAAGCCGACCGCTGAACAGGTAGCCCTCAGAGTTGGCGAGTACGGTCATGGCGCCCAGCATCGGATGCTCGACCGAACCGAGTCCGGCCGACGCCACATCACCGGTTGCGGGAATGTCGTCGAGCCAGTAGTGCTGGTGCTGGAAGGGGTAGGTCGGAAGGTCTACGAGCGGCTGGGGCCCCAGGAACCTGGTCCAGTCCACGGGGATACCTGTCACCTGCAGCCGCGCCAGCGCCCTCGCCACGGATCCTGACTCGTCGCGGTCCCTGCGCAGAGTGGGAATCACAGCCGCGGTGTACGCCCCTGCCTCAAGCACACTCTCGATCATCGGTGCGAGCACCGCGTCGGGACCGAGTTCGAGGAAGGTGCCCACGCCCGCCTCGGCCATCGCCCGGACCGCGTCGGCGAAACGTACCGTCCCCCTGACCTGATCCACCCAGTACTGCCCATCGGTAATCCGTTCGGTCGCGACCACCTCACCGGTGAGCGTGGAGACGACCGGAATACCGGGATTCCGGAATGACAGATCCCCGACAAAACGCCCGAGGTCGGCCAGCATGGAATCCATGAGCGAGGAATGGAACGCGTGGCTGACAGCCAGACGCTTCACCTTCCTGCCCATTCCGGCGAAGTACCGCACGCACGCGTCCACCTCAGCCGAATCACCGGACACCACGACCGCCTGCGGACCGTTCACCGCCGCAATGTCCAACACGATGCCCTGTGCGGCCAGCCAGTCGACGATCTCACCCTCATCGGCCTCTACCGAGGCCATCGCTCCCTCATCCGGCAGCGCCTGCATCAACCGGCCACGTGCCGCCACCAGGGCAGCCGCGTCCGCCAACGACAGCACACCTGCCACATGCGCCGCGGCGATCTCACCGACCGAGTGACCGGCCACGAAGTCCGGGGATATGTCCAGGAACCGGAACAACGCCACTTCCAGCGCGAACAGCGCGGGCTGCGTGTAGCCGGTCCTGTCCAGCTCCTCCGCCCCGGCGAACATCACCTCTCGGATCGGCCGGTCGAGATGCCGATCCAACTCCGCACACACCTCGTCCAGCATCCTCGCGAAGGCCGGATGGTGCCGGTACAACTCGGCGCCCATGCCCAGCCGCTGCGCCCCCTGTCCGCTGAACAACACGCCGACGCGCCCTTGCACCAAAGGCCCCGTCACCACATTCGCCGCGCCTTCTCCCACGGCCAGCGCGGCCAGGCCCTCCGTCAGGGTGCGGTGGTCCTCGGCCAGCACCACCGCCCCGCAGTCCAGCGTGGCTCGGGAAGCGACAAGCGACCACGCCAACGCGGTGAGGTCGGCTTCCTCCAGCTCCAGAATCTGCTGTGCCTGAGCCCGCAGGGCGGCATCTGTCCGGGCCGACAGCACCACTGGCAGCAAACCTGCCGAGCAGGCCGGCTCAGGCGTCACGGGCACAGGATCAGTCAGCTCAGGCGCCTGCTCCAGAATCACGTGCGCGTTCGTCCCACTGATCCCGAACGACGACACACCCGCCCGACGCGGACGCCCCACCTCAGGCCAGGCACGCTGCTCCGTCAACAACTCGACCGCACCCGCCGACCAGTCCACATGCGACGACGGCTCATCCACATGCAACGTCCGCGGCAACACCCCATGCCGCATCGCCATCACCATCTTGATCACACCAGCCACACCAGCAGCAGCCTGCGTATGACCCAGATTCGACTTCAACGACCCAAGCCACAGCGGCTCCTCACGCCCCTGCCCATACGTCGCCAACAACGCCTGCGCCTCAATCGGATCACCCAACGTCGTACCCGTACCGTGACCCTCCACCGCATCCACATCAGAAGACGACAACCGCGCATTCGCCAACGCCTGCCGAATCACCCGCTGCTGCGAAGGACCATTCG
>NZ_JAAGMH010000020.1:0-35154 GCF_010548505.1 Streptomyces sp. SID14515
CTCCAGGAGCCGCTCCGCCCGCGCGAGCAGCTCACGGGCCGCGCCGCCCGTGGGCACCGGGCCCTCGACGGCCCCGCGCGCGAGCGCCCCGCCCGCCGCCCCGCTCTGCTTCATGTGCGTCCTTCTGTTCCCGAGGGGGCGTCTCGCAGCCCCGGGACCCCGCTCCTGTGGCCTCCGGGCCATCGTGCCACGCCCCGCCGACACTCCCGGACCCGTCGCGACGGGTCCGGCGCACGGGGCGGTGGGCGTGCGACGCGCCGGTCCAACGCTTCGCCCCGGCGGGTACGCGATGCCTACCCTGGGCCGCACGGCGGAGGCGGGCACCGCCGGTGGACCACACCCCGGTCGGCCCCGCGCGGACTGCGGTCGTCCGTGCCCGGTGCAAGACTCGGAACGAGAGGAACCAACCCGGCGGTACCGACGAGC
This sequence comes from Streptomyces sp. SID14515, assembly GCF_010548505.1. Taxonomy (NCBI): domain Bacteria; kingdom Bacillati; phylum Actinomycetota; class Actinomycetes; order Kitasatosporales; family Streptomycetaceae; genus Streptomyces; species Streptomyces sp. SID14515. The sequence goes on from NZ_JAAGMH010000020.1 coordinate 427, forward strand.
GGGACCACCCGGACCGGACGAGCGGAATCCACCGGATCGACTGAGGAGCACGCCATGATCAGCCCCACCTTCCTCGACGGAGCGCCCAGTTGGGTCGATCTCGGCACGCCCGATCTCGACGGGGCCGTCGCGTTCTACCGTGGCCTGTTCAGCTGGGACCTGATCCCCGGCGGTCCCGAGGTCGGCGGCTACGGAATGCTCACCCTGGACGGCCGGTACGTCGGCGGGGTGATGACGGTGTCCGAGGAGGAGTCGCCGAGCGCCTGGTCGGTCTCCTTCCAGTCACCCGACGTCGCCGCCACCGCGGCGGCGGTGGAGCGGGCGGGCGGCAGCGCCGCGTTCGAGCCGATGGACGTCCTGGACTTCGGCAGCATGGGCGGCTTCACGGACCCGGCCGGAGCGTATTTCGGTGTGTGGCAGCCCAAGGAGCACCCCGGCTTCGGCGTCGTCCAGGAGCCCGGCTCGTTCCTCTGGGCCGAGCTGTACACCCCCGACGTCCCGGCGGCGGCCGCCTTCTTCGGAAGCGTCCTCGGCTGGCGGACCGACGAGCTGAAGGTGGAGGGCACCGACTACACCTACACCACGGTCCACCCGGCCGGCGCCGGCCCGGAGGCCTCGTTCGGCGGCCTGGTCCGGATGGGCGACGTCCCGACCGAGGCCGCCCGCGGCCCCCACTGGCTGCCGTATTTCGACGTCGCCGACGTCGACGCCACGGTGGCCGAGGCGAAGCGGCTCGGCGGTACGGAGACCCTGGCCGCCATGGAGGTGCCCGGCGTCGGCAAGATGGCCAATATCGCCGATCCGTACGGGGCGGTCTTCGCGGTCATGAGGCCCGAGCCGAGGCAGTAGCAGCGGGGCCGGCGAGGCGGATTGATGAATCGTTGATCAGTTGTTTATCGCCACCGGGCACCGTGGGCCGCATGCTGATCAACACCGTGACCGATGACGCGCTCGCCTGGCAGGAGACCGCGTTGTGCGCGCAGGCCGGGCCCGAGTTCTTCTTCCCGGCTCCGGGCAGTTCGACCCGCGAGGCCAAGCAGCTGTGCAACGCCTGCGAAGGGCGTCTGGCCTGCCTGGAGTACGCACTCGCCAACGACGAGCGGTTCGGCGTCTGGGGCGGGCTGTCCGAGAAGGAGCGCGAGCGGCTGCGCCGAGAAGGACGCGACCGGGGCTGAACGCCCCGGCCGCACCCGCGCACCGTAAACCCCTGGGGTGATCGCGCGGAGCCCGGCACAATCGGGCCATGACCGACGCCCCGCCGCTCGTCCTCGCCGCCGCCCTTCTCGACGCGCTCGAACCGCTGCCCCATGCGAAGCGCATGGGCGAACTGGCGGTGCGGGTGGGCCGGCTGGCCGCCGAGGGTTCGCTGCGCGCCGTCCTGGACGAACTGGAGGACGGCGACCCGTACGAGCGCCGGATCGCCGCTGTCGCCGCCTCGGTCGGCCGCGACGCCGGGTGGATCGCCGCCCACCTCGCCGACGAGGACGCCGTGGTGCGCGGACATGCCCTGCGCGCGGCACGGGCGCTCGGAGTGCCGGACACGGCCTACGAGGAGGCGCTCGTGGACGCGCCCGCCGCCGTGCGCCGCCAACTCGTGCGGGCGATCGTCGCCGACCGCCGCACCGCGCTCGCCGACCGTCTGGTCACCGTCCTGCGCGACACCTGGGGCGACATCGAGGCGGCCCGCCTGCTGCCCGGCTGCTCGGCCGCCACGGTCGAGGCGCTGCTGCCGGAACTGCTGCGCTCGACGGCCTGCTGGTCCTCGCTCGGCCACCATCACCCCGGACCGGTCCTGGACTCCGCCGAGGACGAACTGACCCGCCTTCCCGCGGCCGGGCGGGACGCCTGGTGGCAGGGGTACGGCCACCCCCGGGGCATCGCCGCCGCCACGGCGGCCCTCCCGCACCGGGTGCTCGACCTTCTCGAACGCTACGGCCCCACCCGGCTGCCGGTCGTCCTGCACCGCCGCATCGGACGACTCGTCGCCGCCGACCCCGCCCGCGTCGCCCGGCTCGCCATCAGGCCCGACGTCTGCGCGCACCTGTACCGCGCGCTCAGCGGAACCGAACTGCGCCGCCTCGTCCGGGCGCTCCCCGAACCCCTCCTCGTCGAACTGGGCCGCAGCGCACCGGACTTCGACGGGCTGCCCCGGCTCCTGCGCGCCCTGCCGCCCGGCCGTCGCACCGCGCTCCACGAAGCGGTCACCGAGGTCCGGGGCGAGGGTGCGTCGGGGAGCACCGCCGACACCCGGCTGCTGGACGCGCTGCCCCGTAACGGCGTCGTGGCCGTCGCCCGGCGGACGGCGGAACGGGCCCGGGCGCGCGGAGACATCGCCGCCGTCCTCACCGCCACGTCCTACCTCCCCTTCGACGAGGCACGCGAACCGCTCCTGGCAGCCACCCGGGGGCCCGCCGCCGACGACCGCGCCACGGCCTGGTCGCTGCTCGTCGGCGGCGCGGGCCGCTCCGGCGACCCGGCCCGCGTCGCCACCGTGCTGGAGGACCTGCTGCGCCTGCGCAACGAGCAGGACCCCGTCCGCTCCGCCGCCCTCACCGCCCTGACCGGGGTGAAGCCCGCCCTCTTCACCGACGCGGTGGAACCGCTGCTCGACCGCGTCGCCGCCGACGCCGTGGAGGCCCGCGACTCCTCCGCCGCCACCCGCTCCGCCCTCGGCGCCCTGGCCGTCGGCGTGCTGCGCGAGCACGCGGTGACCGGACAGCGCGAGCTGCTCAACTGGGCGCTGCGCACCCTGGTCCGGATCACCGGCACCAGCGGAAGCGCCGACCTGGGCCGGCTGGACCGGTCGCTGCGCCGGGGCCAGGAGCATACGGTGTTCGACGCGCTGCGGCCCTGGCTGGAAGCGGGCGCGGAACGCTCCGACTACGGCCTGGTGCTGGCGCTCGCCCGCGCCGTGGGCCGTCGTGCCGATGCCATGCCCGGCCTCCAGGACCTGCTGTGGCAGGCCGTGAACTACGGCGAGCCGTCCGCCGCCCGGAGCGCCGCCGCCCTCTGGCTCCGGGCCCCGGCCGGCCGGGACGAGCGGGTGGAGCGGCTGCTCGCCCGGCACCCCTCCGCCGTCGCGCTCCCGGAGGTCCGGCGCGCGGTGACCTTCCGGCGGACGGACCTGCTGGAGGCGTACCTCGACGGGACACCGCCCCGGGGCCGGTTCCTCGCGCCCGGCACGTCCTGGACCGTCGAGGCCGCCGGGTCCGACCGCTGGACGCCCCGTCAGCAGCGGGCCGCACTGCGCGCGGTGGAGCGCACGGTGGCGGACGAGAAGCTGCCGCTGTATCAGCGCACCGCCGCCCTGGGGCAGCTCGCCCGGATGCCGGGGCGGGGCGCCGACGCCGTACGCGCCTGGACCGAGGACCGGGACGTGGTGATCGCCGAGGCCGCGCTCGCCGCCCTCGCGTACACCGACCGGCCCGCCGACGCCCTGCCCGACCTGCTGGCCCACGCGGGCGACGACCGGGCCCGGGTCGCGGTGTACGCGGCGGGCCGGGCCGCCGCGCACACCCGGCCCTCCCGACTGGCCCCGCTGCTCGCCGCCCGTACGGCTCCGGGCACCGGCAAGGTGACGAGCCGCAAGGAGATGGTCCGGCTCGCCGCCGACCTGCTGCCGCGCGCGGAGGCGGCCGGACTTCTCGCCGACGCTTACGGGCAGCCCGGCCAGCACCTCGACGTACGGGCCGCCTGCGTGGCCGCCGGTACGCCGCTGCTCGGCGACGTACGGATGTGGGAGGTGACCGAGGACGCGGCGGGCGGCGAACGCGCGCTGCGGGTGGCGGTGTTGCGGGCGCACCCGACGGAGCTGGACCCGGCTCTGCGGCCGCGCTACGCCCGGCTGATCCAGGATGTGTGCCGCACCGAGGACGACACGCTGGCCGCCCTCGCCCACAGCGCGCTGGTCCCCTGGCTGCCCTGGGCTCCGCACGCGGCGGCGGCCCTGGTCGAGGCGGTCACCGACCTGGACCGGCGGGGGAGGTGGCGCCCGGCCGCCGAAGCGCTGGCGGCTGCCGCCCGGACCACCCCGGAGGCGGTCGGGCCCCTGAACCGTGCCCTGTCGCTGCTGGCCACCGGCGAGACGGCGGACGACGCGGGGGCGGAGCGGGACCGGCCCGCCCGCCGACGGATCGGCCATCTGGCCAGGATGCTGACACTGCGGTCCGGGACGAACGACCGGCAGGTCGCGGCGGTGCTCGCGGAGGCGGGCCGGACCCTGGCGGCCCACCGCGACCTCGTGCCGGACGCCGTCGCCCTGCTCGCGCGCTCCCTGGATCTGGCGGGGGACCCGGACACGCTGCACACCGGGCTGGTCAGGCTCGCCGCCCTGCACACCGGCCGCCCGGCACTCGCCGCCAGGACGGCGCAGACCGTCGGCAGGCGGGTGGCCGGATACCGGGGAGCGGAGATCGGCGACCCGGACACCCTGCTGCTCGTCGTCGCACGGCTGGCGGCGACGGAGGATCCGGCCGAGGGCCTGTTCGCCGCCGAACTGACGGTGGCGTGCGGTCTGCGCACCGGGTGGACCGGGCCGTGGCGCACCCAGCTGCGGATGCTTCGCCAGCACCCCTCGGACGATGTCCGCGACGTGGCGTACGCCGAGGCCACCGCCGAGGAGTGAGCGTCCCGGGCGCGGAGCGGGGCGCCTGGGAGGGGAAGGCTCAGGCGCGGCCTCGCGCCACCATCCGGGCCTTGCGGGCGGCGAGCTTCTCGTCGAACTTCGACGCCTCGCTGTCCAGCCCGCCCATGTACAGACCGAGCTCCTCCTGCGCCTTCATGCCCTCCGGGCCGAGCCCGTCGATGTCCATGACCTTCAGGAAGCGCAGCACCGGCTGGATCACGTCGTCGTGGTGGATGCGCATGTTGTAGATCTCGCCGATCGCCATCTGCGCGGCGGCCCGCTCGAAGCCGGGCATGCCGTGTCCGGGCATCCGGAAGTTGACGACGACATCGCGCACGGCCTGCATGGTCAGGTCAGGGGCCAGCTCGAAGGCGGCGCCCAGGAGATTCCGGTAGAAGACCATGTGGAGGTTCTCGTCGGTCGCGATCCGGGCCAGCATCCGGTCGCAGACCGGGTCGCCGGACTGGTGGCCGGTGTTGCGGTGCGAGACGCGGGTGGCCAGCTCCTGGAAGGCGACGTAAGCGACGGAGTGCAGCATCGAGTGCCGGTTGTCCGACTCGAAGCCCTCCGCCATGTGCGCCATGCGGAACTGCTCCAGCTTGTCCGGGTCCACGGCCCGCGAGGTGAGGAGGTAGTCGCGCATGACGATGCCGTGACGGCCCTCCTCGGCGGTCCAGCGGTGCACCCAGGTGCCCCACGCGCCGTCGCGGCCGAACAGCGAGGCGATCTCGTGGTGGTAGCTGGGGAGGTTGTCCTCGGTGAGGAGGTTCACCACGAGGGCGATCTTGCCGATGTCGGTGACCTTCGACTGGTCCGCCGCCCACGCCTCGCCGTCCTCGAAGACGCCGGGGAAGTTCCGGCCGTCGGAGAACGGAACGTACTCGTGGGGCATCCAGTCCTTGGCGACCTTGAGATGGCGGTTGAGTTCCTTCTCCACCACCTCTTCCAGCGCGTACAGCAGCTGGGCGTCGGTCCACGCCTTCGAACTGCCGAGGTGGGGAGAGGTGATCGTCACGGGGAGCTCCTGGGGACGGGAGAATTACCTACGGCTTCGTAGGTTACGTGACCGTAGGTTAAGGCGACCGTAAGGCCAAAGCCAAGCCCGCTCCCGCCAGTGACCGACTACACAACGTCATAACCCCAGGTGAATCGGCACGCCAGGGCCCCTCGGGGCCCTCCCGCAGCCCCTTCCGGGCCCCGCTTCACCGTTCCGGAACTGCTTGCTCCACCCCCGGATCCCGGCGCAGATACCGGCCGGTGACGGACGTCGGATGCGCGAGCAGACCGGCGGGCGTCCCCTCGAAGACCAGCTCCCCGCCGCCCTTGCCGCCGTCCGGACCCAGATCGATCACCCAGTCCGCCCGCTTGACCACATCCAGGTTGTGCTCCACGCAGATCACCGTGTTCCCCGCGTCGACCAGCCGGTCCAGCAGGTCCACCAGCGCGCCCGTGTCCGCCAGATGCAGTCCGGTCGTCGGCTCGTCCAGGACGTACACGCTGGAGGTGCGGTGCAACTGCGTGGCGAGCTTGATCCGCTGCCGCTCGCCGCCCGACAGCGAGGAGAGCGGCTGCCCCAGCGAGAGGTAGGTGAGACCGACCGCGTCGAGGGTGCGCAGCTTCCGCGACAGCACCGGATCCTCGAACAGCGTGGCCGCCTGCGCCGCCGTCATGTCCAGGACGTCCACGATCGACCGGCCCCCGACCCGGTGCTTCAGCACGTCGTCGTGGAACCGGCGGCCCTCGCACTCCGGGCAGGTCGTGGTGACCGGATCCATGAACGCCAGATCCGTGGAGATCTCCCCGCGTCCCGAGCAACCCGCGCAGGCCCCGGCGGAGTTGAAGCTGAACAGGCCCGCGTCCACGCCGTTCTCCCGGGCGAACACCTTGCGGATGACGTCCAGCGCGCCGATGTACGAGGCGGGGGTGGAGCGCGACGAGGCGGTGATCGCGCTCTGGTCGATCACCACCGCCTCCGGGTACGCCGCGGTGAACACCCGCGACACCAGCGTCGACTTCCCGGACCCCGCCACCCCCGTCACCGCGGTCAGCACCCCCTCGGGGAACGACACGTCCAGGCCCTTGAGATTGTGCAGATCGGCCCCGTGCACGGGCAGCCGGCCGGTGGGGGAGCGGACGGTCTCCTTCAGCGGGATGCGGCGGCGCAGCGATCGGCCGGTGAGCGTGTCGGCCTCGCGCAGTCGCTCGAAGGGCCCCTCGAAGACGATGTGCCCGCCGTCCGCCCCGGCCCGCGGCCCCATGTCGACGACATGGTCGGCGACGGCCATCACATCCGGATCGTGCTCGACGACCAGCACCGTGTTGCCCTTGTCGCGCAGCCGCACCAGCAGATCGCCCAGCCGCCCGACGTCGCGCGGGTGCAGGCCGACGCTGGGCTCGTCGAAGACGAACGTCAGCCCGGTGAGCGAACTGCCCAGATGCCGCACCATCTTGAGCCGCTGCCCCTCGCCCCCCGACAGCGTCGTGGTCTCCCGGTCCAGGCTCAGATACCCGAGCCCGATGCCGACCAGCCGCTCCAGCCGTTCGCGGGCGGCGGCGGCGATGGGCCCGCCCACCGGATCGTCGATCCGCTCCAGTACGCCGACGAGTTCGGCGACCTCCATCCGCCCGTAGTCGGCGGGCGAGAGCCCGTCGATCCGGGTGGCGAGCGCCGCCGCGTTCAGCCTCGCCCCGCCGCAGGACCCGCACACCCGCTCCACGGTGAACCGGGCGGCGGCCTCGCGTCGCTTCTCGGACAGCGAGGCGGTGTCGCGCTTGAGGTACAGCCGCTCGAAGCGGGTCACGACCCCCTCGAACCGCATGTCGGCCGATCCGGTCCGCATATCGATACTGACGGTGAACCCCGAGCCGTACAGCAGGAGTTGACGCTCCTCCTCGCCGAACTCGGCCAGCGGCCGATCGTTGTCGAAGCGCCCCGAGCCCCCGTACAGGTTCCACTCCCAACTGCCCACCGATAGACCGGGCAGCAGCAGGGCCCCCTCGTTCAGCGACTTCGACCAGTCGATCGCCCGGTCGAGATCCAGCTGGACCGTCCGCCCCACCCCGTCGCACTCCGGGCACATCCCGGCGGGGTCGTTGAACGAGTACGCGGTCGCCCCGCCCGCGCTCGGGGTCCCGCACCGGGAGAACAGCACCCGGATCACCGACCAGATGTCGGTCGCCGTGCCCACCGTGGAGCGGACATTGCCGCCCAGCGGCTTCTGGTCGATCACGATGGCCACCGACAGGTCCTCGACGGACTCGACGTGCGGCCGCTCGTACTTCGGCAGCCGGTTGCGCAGGAACGAGGTGAAGGTCTCGTTCAGCTGCCGCTGCGACTCCACGGCGATCGTGTCGAAGACGACCGACGACTTGCCCGAACCGGACACACCGGTGAAGACGGTGATCCGGCCCTTGGGAATCCGGAGGGAGACGTCGCGCAGATTGTTCTCGCGCGCGCCGGTGATGACGATGTCGCGGTGCGCGGAGCCGGGGGTGTACGGCTCCGCGCCGGGCTCGGGAAGGCGATTCATGGGCGTGACGCTAGGCGGGATACCGGACAGCTTCTGTCGCCTTTTCCGGACGAATCCGCGGGACGAATCCGCCGGGCGAATCCTCCGGGCGAATCCGCCGGGTGGCTTCAGGCGGATCTTCCGGCGAACCGGTGCCATGGCCCGAGGCGAGCCCGGAAGCGCACCCGGACGGTACCGGCCCGGAACCGCGCCCCGGCGGCGCCGGCCCGGAACCGCGCCGGACGGCTCGCGGAACCGTAGCCCGCCGCACGGCCTCAGTGCCCGGCGCGCACCGCCTCCGCCGTCGTGTCCCGCAGCCCGCCGTCCAGCCGGAGCCAGCGGGTGATCCCGATCGACTCCAGGAACGGCACGTCGTGGCTCGCCACGATCAGCGCCCCCTCGTACGCCTCCAGCGCCTCGGTCAGCCGCCGTACGCTCGCCAGATCGAGGCTGTTCGTCGGCTCGTCGAGCAGCAGCAGCCGGGGCGCCGGGTCGGCCAGCAGCAGCGTCGCCAGCGTCGCCCGGAACCTCTCCCCGCCCGACAGGGTCCCCGCCGGGCGGTCCGCCGCGGCCCCCTTGAACAGGAAGCGGGCCAGCCGCGCCCGGACGGCGTTGTCCGTGCTGCCGGGCGCCGACCGGGCCACGTTCCGCACCACCGACGACGCGTCGTCCAGCACGTCCAGCCGCTGCGGCAGGAACCCCGTCGCGACCAAGGGGCTCGCCTCTCCGGAAAGCGGCGCCAGCTCACCCGCGATCGTCCGCAGCAACGCCGTCTTGCCCGCCCCGTTGCGCCCGGTCAGCGCGATCCGCTCCGGACCCCGCACCATCAACTCGCCCCGCAGCGGCGGACCGTAGGGCGGCACCGGATCGCGCAGCAGCAGCACCTCGCCGCCCGGGTGGACCCGGGTGCCCGGCAGCTCGATCCGGATCTCCTCGTCCTCCCGCACCGCCGACTCCGCCTCGTCCAGGCGCTCTTCGGCCGCCGCCAGCCGCTCGGTGTGCAGGATGCGGTGCTTGCCGGCGGACACCTGGGCGGCGCGTTTGCGCTGCCCCATCACGACCTTGGGCTCCCGCTTGGTGTCCCACATCTTCTGCCCGTACCGCTTGCGACGGGCCAACGTGACGTGCGCGGCCGACAGTTCGCGCTTCTGCCGCTGTACGTCGGACTCGGCGGCCCGCACCATGCGCTGCGCCGCCTCCTGCTCGACGGCGAGCGCCTCCTCGTACGCCGACAGATTCCCGCCGTACCAGGTGACCGAGCCCTCACGCAGATCGGCGATCCGGTCGACCCGCTCCAGCAGCTCCCGGTCGTGGCTGACGACGAGCAGCGCCCCGGTCCAGGCGTCGACCGCGTCGTACAGCCGCCGACGGGCGTACGCGTCCAGGTTGTTCGTCGGCTCGTCCAGCAGCAGCACCCCGGGCCGGTCCAGCAGCAGCGCGGCCAGCCGGAGCAGTACGCACTCGCCGCCGGACATCTCCCCGATGGTGCGGTCGAGCCCGATGTGGCCGAGGCCGAGCCCGTCCAGCGTGGCGAGCGACCGTTCCTCGATGTCCCAGTCGTCGCCGATCACCTCGAAGTGCTCGGCCCGTACGTCGCCGGACTCGACCGCGTCGAGCGCCGCGCGCCGGTCCGCGACGCCGAGCACCTCGTCGACCCGCAGCGCGGTGTCCAGGACCAGGTTCTGCGGCAGGTACCCCAGCTCGCCCCGGACGGTGATCACCCCTTCCTGCGGGGCGAGTTCACCGGCGATCAGGCGCAACAGGGTGGACTTGCCACAGCCGTTGAGACCGATGAGCCCGGTGCGGCCGGGGCCCACGGTCAGATCGAAACCGGTGAGGACCTCGCTGCCGTCGGGCCAGGAGAAGGCGAGGGAAGTACAGCTGATGTGCGTGTCGGAAGCAGGCATACGGATCTCCCGTGAGCGTCGGGGAACGACAAGGACGGCTGGGAAAACTGAGATCGCACACGGGCGCTCCGGCCGCGGCATGGCGCGGCGGGCGCTGCACGGTGTGCACAGGACCTCAGATCAGCAACGTCCTACTCCGATCGACGACAACAGGAACCATCACGAAGGTAGGCCGGGGGAACGGGCGGGGCAACCGGATTTACGGCCGGGGAGAAGGGCCCGGGGGCAGGATCAGCGGGGGCCGCCGCCGAGCAGATCGGTCAGACCCCGGTCCAGGTCCAGATACCGGTGCTCGTCGCCCACCGGAACCAGCTCCTGCGCCCGCTGGAGGAAGTGCCGCAGCTCCTCGGTGCGCACATGGACCATGGCGATGCCCTCGGGGGCGTGGAACTCCAGCACGGTCCGCTCGTACCCGAACGGCCGCACCCGCACGTCTCCCTGCCCGGTGGGGGAGTCCACCCCGGTGGTCAGCAGCTCGCGCGAGAACTCCCAGGACACCTCGGTGCCCTCCAGCGTCGCCGGGGCCGGGAACGCCATGCGTACGGCGAAGGGGTACTGGCGGTCGTAACTCAGAGTGGCGGGCAGGGTCTCCATCCGCGGTGCGGACGCGACCATGCGGGCCTGCACGGACTGCTCGATAACGCTGGACAAGACCTGCTCCCTCTCCCTGCCGGGTGAACGGTTCCCGGCACTGGAGTAGACGATGGAACTCCTCGATTCGTGCACCGGCGTGCGGCGTGAGCTGCGTCACCGGTCACGGCCGGTCCCGTCCGGACCTCCACGCACCCCCGCACTCCTGCCCGGCCGGCGGCAACGCACCCTGGACGGGCCGGAACCCGTGGGCTAGCTTCCAGCGCCATGAGGACCACGGGGAACACGAGACGGCTGATGGCACTGGTGACCGGCGGCGCGGCCCTGGCCGCCGTACTGGTCGCACCGGGCGCGTACGCGGCACAGGACACAGCGGGAAAGACGGCCTCCCAGGAGGCCGCCGCCCGCGGGCTCCTGCCCGGCTGGAAGCTCACCGACACCGGCACCGACGCCCGCTTCCGAGGGCTCGCAGCGGTCAGCCGCACCACGGCCTGGGCCGCCGGGTCGAAGGGCACGGTACTGCGCACCGGCGACGGGGGCCGCACCTGGCGCGATGTGTCTCCGCCGGGCGCCGCCGACCTCGAACTGCGGGACATCGAGGCGTTCGACGGCCGTCGCGCCGTCGCCCTGGCCATCGGCGAGGGCGAGGCCTCCCGGGTCCTGCGCACCGACGACGGCGGAGCCACCTGGACCGAGTCCTTCCGCAACACGGATCCGCGGGCCTTCTTCAACTGCCTGACGTTCTTCGACAGCCGGCACGGTCTCGCGGCGGGCGACCCGGTGGACGAGAAGTTCCGGATTCTGTCGACGGCGGACGGCGGCCGTTCCTGGCGGGTGCTGCCCGACGCCGGGATGCCCGCGGCCCTGCCGGGCGAGGCGGGCTTCGCGGCGAGCGGCCAGTGCCTGGTCAGCTCCGGCGCGGCGGACGTCTGGCTGACCACCGGGGGAGCGGCGACCGCCCGCGTCATGCACTCCGGGGACCGGGGGCTGACCTGGACGGCGAGCGCTTCGACCCTCCCGGCGGGCGACCCGGCCCGCGGGGTCTTCGCCGTCGCCTTCCGCGACCGCGGGCACGGCATCGCCGTCGGCGGGGACTACCGCCCCGAGGAGGCCTCCCCGAAGGCCGCCGCCGTCACCGGGGACGGCGGCCGCACCTGGCGGCAGTCCGCCACCCCGCCGCCCGCCTACCGCTCCGGCGTCACCTGGCTGCCCCACAGCCGCTCCGCCGCCCTGGCCGTCGGCCCGACGGGCACCGACCTCACGCTGAACGGCGGGCGCACCTGGCACACGGTGGACTCCGGTTCGTACGACACCGTCGACTGCACGCCCGACCTGGGCTGCTGGGCGGCGGGCGAGAGGGGGCGGGTGGCGCGGCTGGGATTCTGACGCCCGGGCGGCCTCAGGAGGCGTCCAGCACCTCCCGCAGCCGCGCCGCGAACTCATCGGGCTTCCCGGGGTAGCCGAACTCCCCGTCGAGGAAACCGCCGTGATGGCTGGGGAAGACGGTCACCCGCTGCCCGAGCAGTTCGGCGGCCGCGTCGGACGTCCGCCCGGTCTGTACCGCCCGGGACTCCTCGCCCACAGCGATCACCACGCGAGTGGGGGCCGCGGCGATGGCGTCGACGTCCGGCCGGTGGTCGCTGATCGCCCAGGACCGGTCGGACAGCAGCGGGTCGTCACGTGAGCCGTCGTCCTCGGCGGGCATACCGAACGCGGCGGGATCGGGCGCGGGCCGGGCGAAGTACGCGTCGGTGAACTCGCCCTCCCACGAGGTCATGGCCACGAACGCGGCCATGCCGGCGCCCCACCCCCGCTTCTCGTACGCGTCCCGGACCCCGGCCCGCGCCCGGACGGCCGCCGGGCCGTCCGGGGTGATCGTGACGAGCGGCGGCTCGTGCGCGACGAGGGTGGTCACGTCGTCGGGGTGGCGCGCCACGAGGGCGAGCGCGGCGACCGCTCCGCCGCTGCTGGCGAACATTTCGACCGGCCCGGCCCCGAGCGCCGCGACGACCGCGTGCACGTCGTCGGCCAGGATCCCGGGCGTCCAGTCGACCCGCCCGTCCTCGCGGGTGGAGCGGCCGAGCCCCCGGGAGTCGTACGTGACGACGGTCCGGTCGGGGAAGCGGGCCGCGAGCGCGGCGAACCCGCTCGCGTCCATGGGATGGCCGATCAGGAACAGCGGCGGGCGGCCGTCGGCGGTGGGCAGCGGTCCTCGGACGTCGTACACGAGGTTGGCGCCGGCTGTGGTGAGTGTGAAGGTCTCCATACTCGTACAGACGGGCCCCGCTCCGGAAACTCATCGCCGATGGCGGCGGCCATCGTGACGCTTCCGCCCGCTACGGCAACCGCTGCTGGTACGGAGCGAGTTCGGGCGCTGTCTTGGTGGCGATGAACTCGGTGATCCGGTACGCGCACACCTGGTGCTCGGCGAAGGGGTCGGCCGCCGCGATCCTCTCGATCGCCGCCCGGTCGTCCCCGACGGCCAGGATCACCCCGCCGTCCCGGGGGTTCTTGCGCCCCGAGGCGATGAAGACACCGGCCGCGTACTGCTCGTCGAGCCAGGCGATGTGCTCCCGCATGAGCGCGTCGACGCGCTCGACGGGGGCCGTGTAGGTCAATTCGAGTACGAACATGATCGTCAGGCTACGGGATGCCGGCCTTCCGCTCCGAGGCGTCGTGGCGGGCGGCCTCCGGCACATCGTGTAACGGGAGAGGTCCCGCCACCGCATAAGCTTCCGGACATGACGACCTCCCCCACCGCCGCCCATGAAACCCCTGCTGACGAAGCCGAGGGCCGGGCGATCCAGGACCGGCTGCGCGGCCGGGTGATCCTGGACGAGGCGGGGCCGGAGCCCGGGACCGGGCTGGTCACCGGGGTGGACGTGGCCTACGACGACGAGAAGGACATCGTCGTCGCGGCGGCCGTGGTGCTGGACGCCGTCACGCTGGAGACGGTCGACGAGGCCACCGCCGTCGGCACGATCGCCTTCCCGTACGTCCCCGGGCTGCTGGCCTTCCGGGAGCTCCCCGCCGTGCTGGAGGCCCTGGGAGAGCTGAGCGTCGACCCCGGTCTCGTCGTCTGCGACGGTTACGGTCTCGCGCACCCGCGCCGTTTCGGCCTCGCCAGCCACCTGGGCGTGCTCACCGGGCTGCCGGTGATCGGCGTCGGCAAGAACCCGTTCACCTTCACCTACGAGGCCCCCGGCCCCCGGCGCGGCGACTCCTCCCCGCTGCTGGACGGCGAAGAGGTGGTCGGCCGGGCGCTGCGCACCCGGGAGAACACCAGCCCGGTGTTCGTCTCGGTGGGCCACCGCATCAGCCTCGACAACGCCTGCGCCCACACACTCCGCCTCGCCGGCCGCTACCGCCAGCCGGAGAGCACCCGCCGCGCGGACGCCCTGTGCCGGCAGACCCTGAAGGAAGCGACCGCCTGACGCGAGCCGCCGTGGTGCGGGCGGCCAACGGCGGCGACGAGACCGTGCCGACCGTCGTCGTGGCGGACCGGCCGCACACCAACCCGGACCCGGCTTGGGTACGCGAACAGCTGCCGCCGCCCACATGACGGTCCCGGGCGTGGAACAGTCCTGCAACTGAGTACCCGTACGGATGGCGTAGATCCGTACGGCTGGGCAGGCTGAAACGTATGAACGCATCTCGCACAGCCGTCCGCGCCGCACCCGTCGACCCTGCTCAGCGCCGCATGGCCCTCGGCATGCTCCTCGGAAGCGCCGTCGGTCTCGTCTGGCTGGGCGCGATGCTCTACACGCTGGTCGGCTGGATGTTCTAGCGGTCCGGGCCGTCCGCTACCGCACCGCCGCCACCCGGAACCGCAGCCCCGCCGCCGTCAGCCGGTCCAGGAGCGCGTCGCCCATGGCCACCGCCGTGGTCACCTGACCCGAGGTCTCCGGCAGTTCGTCCAGGGCCAGGCAGACCGCCGACTCGGCGAGGATCTTCGCGGTCTCGCCGTAGCCCGGGTCGCCGCCCGACACCTCGGTGAAGACACGCCGCCCGCCGCCCTCGCCGACGAAGCGGATGGTGAACCAGCTGCGCCCGCGGCGCTCCTCGTCCGGCCCCTGGCCCGGCTCGTAGCGTCCCATCAGCCATTCCCGTACGCCCTCGACCTGCGCGGCGGCCACCAGTGCGCCGATCGCCACCGGGGCGCCGAGGGCCATCGGCAGGGTCTTGACCGAGGCGAAGTGCCGGTAGCGGAAGTCGGGGCCGTAGCGCTCCAGGGCCCGTGCGGAGCGGCCCACGATCGTCGGGTCCACCGTCGGCAGCGGCAGCGCCCAGGTGCCGACGGATCCGTTGAAGTGCGGGGAGCCCGCCGGGGTGCGGACGCGGCGGCCGACCAGGCGGGGCTCGTGCAGCCGGCGCTCCCGGGCGGCGGCCAGCATCTGCGGGCCCCGGCCCATCGCGGTCAGCGCCGAGGCGAACGTACCGCCGGAGAACACCGCGTCGGTACGGACGAAGCCGTCCACGGTCAGGGGCACGTCCTCGGGCAGCTGCTTGACGGTGAAGTACGCGCCCAGGTCGTGCGGTACGGAGTCGAAGCCGCAGGCGTGCACGATGCGCGCCCCCGTCTCGCGGGCCCGTGTGTCGTGTTCCAGATAGGTCCGGTCGATGAATTCCGCCTCGCCGGTGAGGTCCGCGTAGTCCGTCCCGGCCTCCGCGCAGGCGGCGACGAGCTTCTCGCCGTAACGGATGTACGGGCCCACCGTCGAGGCCACCACCCGGGTGGAGGCGGCCAGTTCGGCCAGCGCCTCCGCGTCGTCCGCGTCGGTCTCCAGCAGCGGCAGCTCCGCGCAGCCCGGGGCGATCGCGGTGAGCCGTTCGCGCAGCGCCGCCAGCTTGGTCCGGCTGCGTCCGGCCAGTGCCCAGCGGAGGCCGTCCGGGGCGTGGGCCGCCAGGTATTCGGCGGTGAGCGTCCCCACGAAGCCGGTGGCACCGAAGAGGACGACGTCCAAGGGGCGTGTCGTGTCGTTCTGCCTGTTCACGAGTACCTCCGCTGCGAGCCGGGTGCCGACGTGGCAGGCAGAGGGTAGCGGAGAGCGACGTGGCGGCGTGCGGCCGGGCGGGCCGGATGCGAGAGGATCGGTGCGAAGAACTAAGCGCTTGCTCGGCCCGAGGGGTTGTGCGGAGCCGGGCGCGTTCTTAGCATCGTTGATGTTACATCGGTTGTGTCACACCCCTGGGGGCTCACAGATGGCGAAAGGTCCAAGGCCCGGACACGGTCCGCTGACCGGTGTCCGTGTCGTCGAGCTGGCCGGCATCGGCCCCGGACCGTTCGCCGCGATGCTGCTGGCGGACCTCGGGGCCGACGTCGTACGCGTCGACCGGCCCGGCGGCGCGGGGCTCGGCATCGACCCCGCGTACGACCTCACCAACCGCAACAAGCGCTCCGTCCTCCTGGACCTCAAGAGCGACGAAGGGCCGGCCCGCGTCCTGGACCTCGTCGAACGCGCCGACATCCTGATCGAGGGCTACCGCCCCGGCGTCGCGGAGCGGCTGGGCGTCGGGCCCGAGCCTTGCCTCGCCCGGAACCCGAAGCTGGTCTACGGGCGGATGACCGGCTGGGGCCAGGACGGGCCGCTCGCCGAGCGCGCCGGGCACGACATCGCGTACCTCGCGCTCACCGGCACCCTCTCCATGATCGGCAAGCCGGACGAACCGCCCACCGTCCCCGCCAACCTGGTCGGCGACTACGCGGGCGGCTCGCTCTACCTCGTCGTCGGCGTCCTCGCCGCCCTCCAGCACGCCCGCGCCCACGGTGAGGGGCAGGTCGTCGACGCCGCCATCGTGGACGGCGCCGCCCATCTCGCCTCGATGATCCACGGCATGCTGGCCGCCGGGAGCTGGCAGGACCGGCGCGGCGCGAACCTCCTGGACGGCGGCTGCCCCTTCTACGGCACCTACGCCACGTCCGACGGCGGCCACATGGCGGTCGGCCCGCTGGAGGGGCGGTTCTACGCGGAGTTCGCCGGCCTCCTCGGCATCGCGGACGACTTCCCCGACCGGTGGGACCTCGCCCGCTGGGACGAGCTGCGCGCCGCCGTCACCGAGCGGTTCCTGACCCGTACGCGCGCCGAGTGGACCGAGGTCTTCGCCGGCACCGACGCCTGCGTGGCCCCCGTGCTCTCGCTCACCGAAGCGCCGCACCACCCGCACCTCGCCGCCCGCTCCACCTTCGTCGAGCACGGCGGCATCACCCAGCCCGCCCCCGCCCCGCGCTTCTCGGCCACCCCGGTCTCCGTCCGCGGCGGGCCCGCGCGGCCCGGCGCCGACACGGCCGCCGTCGCCGCCGACTGGGACGTACCCGGGCTCAGGCCCACCTCTCACGACTAGGAGACCCCGTGCAACGGCAGATCTTCACCGAGGAGCACGACGCGTTCCGCGAGACCGTCCGGGCCTTCCTGGCCAAGGAGGTCCTCCCGTACTACGAGCAGTGGGAACAGGACGGCATCGTCTCGCGCGAGGCCTGGCTCGCCGCCGGGCGCGCGGGACTGCTGGGGCTCGCCGTCCCGGAGGAGTACGGGGGCGGCGGCAGCGACGACTTCCGCTACAGCGCCGTCCTCGCCGAGGAGTTCACCCGCGCCGGGGCCGCCGGACTCGCGATCGGCCTGCACAACGACATCATCGGCCCCTACCTCACCGGGCTCGCCACCGACGAGCAGAAGCGCCGCTGGCTCCCCGGCTTCTGCTCCGGCGAGACCATCACCGCGATCGCCATGACCGAGCCGGGCGCGGGCTCCGACCTCCAGGGCATCCGCACCACCGCCGAGGACAAGGGCGACCACTGGCTGCTCAACGGCTCCAAGACCTTCATCTCCAACGGCATCCTCGCCGACCTGGTCGTCGTGGTCGCGAAGACCACCCCGGAGGGCGGGGCCAAGGGCCTCTCGCTGATCGTCGTCGAACGCGGCGCGGAGGGCTTCGAGCGGGGCCGCAACCTCGACAAGATCGGCCAGAAGTCCCAGGACACCGCCGAGTTGTTCTTCAACGACGTCCGCGTCCCCAAGGAGAACCTCCTCGGTGAGCTCGACGGCGCGTTCATCCACCTGATGACCAACCTGGCCCAGGAGCGCATGGGCATAGCGGTCGCCGGGATCGCCGCCGCCGAACACCTGCTGGAGATCACCACCCAGTACGTCAAGGAGCGCGAGGCCTTCGGACGCCCGCTCTCCAAGCTCCAACACATCCGCTTCGAGATCGCCGAGATGGCCACCGAGTGCGCCGTCACCCGGACCTTCCTCGACCGGTGCATCGTCGATCACTCCGACGGCGTCCTGGACGCCGTGCACGCCTCCATGGCCAAGTGGTGGGCCACCGAACTCCAGAAGCGCGTCGCCGACCGCTGCCTCCAACTCCACGGCGGCTACGGCTACATGAGCGAGTACAAGGTCGCCAAGGCCTTCACCGACGGCCGCATCCAGACCATCTACGGCGGCACGACCGAGATCATGAAGGAGATCATCGGCCGCTCGCTGCTCGCCTGACGCACCCTCACCGCGCCGACAACCACCCTCGAAAGGCAGCTGTCTTGAGTACCGAAGCATTCGTCTACGACGCGATCCGCACCCCCCGCGGCCGCGGCAAGGCCAACGGAGCCCTGCACGGCACCAAGCCGATCGACCTGGTCGTCGGCCTCATCCACGAGGTCCGGGCCCGCTTCCCGGACCTCGACCCGGCCGCCATCGACGACATCGTCCTCGGCGTGGTCAGCCCGCTCGGCGACCAGGGCTCCGACATCGCCCGCATCGCCGCCATCGCGGCCGGGCTGCCCGACTCCGTCGCCGGGGTCCAGGAGAACCGCTTCTGTGCCTCCGGCCTGGAAGCGGTCAACCTGGCCGCCGCCAAGGTCCGTTCGGGCTGGGAGGACCTCGTGCTGGCCGGCGGCGTCGAGTCGATGTCCCGCGTCCCGATGGGCTCCGACGGCGGGGCCTGGGCCATGGACCCGATGACCAGCTTCGAGACCGGCTTCGCCCCGCAGGGCATCGGCGCCGACCTCATCGCCACCATCGAGGGCTTCAGCCGCCGCGACGTCGACGAGTACGCCGCCCTCTCCCAGGAGCGCGCCGCGGCCGCCTGGAAGGACGGCCGCTTCGCCCGCTCCGTCGTCCCCGTCAAGGACCGCAACGGCCTGATCGTCCTCGACCACGACGAGCACCTGCGCCCCGGCACCACCGCCGACTCCCTCGCCGGTCTCAAGCCGTCCTTCGCGGGCATCGGCGAGATGGGCGGCTTCGACGCGGTGGCGCTCCAGAAGTACCACTGGGTCGAGAAGATCGACCACGTCCACCACGCGGGCAACTCCTCCGGCATCGTGGACGGCGCGGCCCTCGTCGCCATCGGCTCGAAGGAGGTCGGCGAGCGCTACGGCCTCACCCCGCGCGCCCGCATCGTCTCCGCCGCCGTCTCCGGCTCCGAGCCCACCATCATGCTCACCGGCCCCGCGCCCGCCACCCGCAAGGCGCTCGCCAAGGCCGGGCTGACCATCGACGACATCGACCTCGTCGAGATCAACGAAGCCTTCGCCGGAGTCGTCCTGCGCTTCGTCAAGGACATGGGCCTGAGCCTGGACAAGGTCAACGTCAACGGCGGCGCCATCGCGCTCGGCCACCCCCTCGGCGCGACCGGCGCGATGATCCTCGGCACCGTCATCGACGAACTGGAGCGCCGCGACCAGCGGTTCGGCCTGGTCACCCTCTGCGTCGGCGGCGGCATGGGCGTCGCCACCGTCGTCGAACGCATCTGACCCGTCCCCGGCCCCATCTGCTTACGGAGAAGACACCGACATGACCGAGAGCACGACCATCCGCTGGGAACAGGACGAGACCGGCGTCGTCACCCTCGTCCTCGACGACCCCAACCAGTCGGCCAACACGATGAACCAGGCCTTCAAGGACTCCATCGCGGCCATCGCCGACCGTGCCGAGGCCGAGAAGGACTCCATCCGCGGCATCATCTACACCTCTGCCAAGAAGACCTTCTTCGCCGGCGGCGACCTCAAGGACATGATCAAGGTCGGCCCGGAGAACGCCCAGGCCGCCTTCGACACCGGCACCGAGATCAAGAACTCGCTGCGCCGCATCGAGACCCTCGGCAAGCCCGTCGTCGCCGCCATCAACGGGGCTGCCCTCGGCGGCGGTTACGAGATCGCGCTCGCCTCCCACCACCGCGTCGCACTGGACGCCCCCGGCTCCCGCATCGGCCTGCCCGAGGTCACCCTCGGCCTGCTCCCGGCCGGCGGCGGAGTCACCCGGACCGTACGCCTCATGGGCATCGCCGACGCACTGCTCAAGGTGCTGCTCCAGGGCACCCAGTACACGCCGCAGCGGGCGCTGGAGAACGGCCTCGTGCATGAAGTCGCCGCCACCCGCGAGGAGATGATCGAGAAGGCCCGCGCCTTCATCGACGCCAACCCCGAGTCCCAGCAGCCCTGGGACGTCAAGGGCTACAAGATCCCCGGCGGCACCCCGTCCAACCCGCGCTTCGCCGCCAACCTGCCCGCGTTCCCCGCCAACTTGAAGAAGCAGCTCGCGGGCGCGCCCATGCCCGCGCCGCGCAACATCCTGGCGGCGGCAGTAGAGGGCTCCCAGGTCGACTTCGAGACCGCCCTGACCATCGAGGCCAGGTACTTCACCGAGCTGGTCACCGGCCAGGTCTCCAAGAACATGATCCAGGCGTTCTTCTTCGACCTCCAGGCCGTCAACTCCGGTGCCAACCGCCCCAAGGGCATCCCCGAGCGGCCCGTCCGCAAGGTCGCCGTGCTCGGCGCCGGGATGATGGGCGCGGGCATCGCCTACTCCTGTGCCAAGGCCGGCATCGAGGTCGTCCTCAAGGACGTCTCCACCGAGGCCGCCGCCAAGGGCAAGGCGTACAGCGAGAAGCTGCTCGCCAAGGCCCTCTCCCGGGGCCGTACGACGGAGGCCAAGCGCGACGAGCTGCTGGCCCGGATCACCCCGACCGGCGACGCGGCCGACCTCGCGGGCTGCGACGCGGTGATCGAGGCGGTCTTCGAGGACACCGCCCTCAAGCACAAGGTGTTCCAGGAGATCCAGGACGTCATCGAGCCGGACGCGCTGCTCTGCTCCAACACCTCCACCCTCCCGATCACGGTTCTCGCCGAAGGCGTCTCGCGCCCGGTCGACTTCATCGGGCTGCACTTCTTCTCGCCCGTCGACAAGATGCCGCTCGTCGAGATCATCAAGGGCGAGCGCACCGGCGACGAGGCGCTGGCCCGCGCCTTCGACCTGGTCCGCCGGATCAAGAAGACGCCGATCGTCGTCAACGACTCGCGCGGCTTCTTCACCTCCCGCGTCATCGGCCAGTTCATCAACGAGGGCGTCGCCATGGTCGGCGAGGGCGTCGAGCCCGCGTCGATCGAGCAGGCCGCCGCCCAGTCCGGCTACCCGGCCAAGGTGCTCTCCCTGATGGACGAGCTGACCCTGACCCTGCCCCGTAAGATCCGCAACGAGACCAAGCGCGCGGTGGAGGAGGCCGGCGGCACCTGGCCCGGCCACCCCTCCGACGAGGTCATCGACCGCATGGTCGACGAGTTCGGCCGCCCGGGACGCAGCGGGGGAGCGGGCTTCTACGACTACGACGAGGACGGCAAGCGCGCCGGCCTCTGGCCCGGCCTGCGCGAGCACTTCACCAAGCCGGACGCCGACGTGCCCTTCGAGGACATGAAGGAGCGGATGCTCTTTTCCGAGGCCCTGGACAGCGTCCGCTGCCTGGAGGAGAACGTCCTCATCTCCGTCGCCGACGCCAACATCGGCTCCATCATGGGCATCGGCTTCCCGCCGTGGACCGGCGGCGTGCTCCAGTACATCAACGGGTACGAGGGCGGCCTGCCCGGCTTCGTGGCCCGCGCCCGGGAACTCGCCGAGCGCTACGGCGACCGCTTCCTGCCGCCCGCGCTGCTGGTGGAGAAGGCGGAGAAGGGCGAGACCTTCCACGACTGAGGCCGTGACCGAGCCCGTCAACAGGGCATGGCGCGGGCCGCGTTCGCCGTCACTCGGCGGTGAACGCGGCCCGCAGCTCCTCCTTCAGCGACCGCTGAAAGGCCGTCACCAGCGCCTGCACCACGATCGGTTGCATATCGGCGGACAGCGACTTCATCGCCGCCACATGCTCCGGGTCACCCTCGCGCTCCCGGTAGGGGTTCCACACCTCGTCCCGGAACAGCCGGGTCATCTCCTGGGCGGCCGAGCGGGTGTGCTCCAGCAGCACGGTCCGCGCGGCCAGGATCGTCTCGTGCGCGATCGGCACGTCCAGCAGCTCCACCCCGAGCCGCAGCAGACCCAGATCCACCCGGTACGCCCCGCCGTCCTCCTGCGGTCGCACCAGCACCCCCATCGCCGCCAGCCGCTCCACGTCCGGCTCCGACAGCGCCCGCCCGGCCCGCCGCTCCAGCTCGGCCCGGGAGAGGTCCTCGGTCTTGTCCGGCGCCCAGGACGCGACCAGCGCCCGGTGGATCGCCAGATCGTGGGCGCTCAGATCGGGCGGCAGCTGCTCCAGATAGCGTTCGATCGCGGCCAGCGTCATGCCCTGCTGCTGGAGCTCCTCGATCAGCGCGAGCCGCGAGAGATGGTCCGGCCCGTAGTGCCCGACCCGGCGGGGCCCGATGACCGGGGGCGGCAAGAGGCCCCTGGTGCTGTAGAACCGCACGGTGCGTACGGTGACTCCGGCGCGCGCCGCCAGCTCGTCCACCGTGAGCGTCGGCTCGTCGGTCCCCGTCGCCATCTCTGCTCCCCGCAGTCGAACCTCGTATCGGACAGTTCCGCTGTCTCACCACTACTGCGAAAGTCTCCGGCACCAGCGCTCCGCCGTCCACCCCGGCCCCGTTGTCAGTGGCGGCCCGTACGATGAGGTCATGTCGGAGATCACTTACGTACGGGGGGACGCCACCGCCCCGCAGGGCAAGGGCGTCAAGCTGATCGTCCACGTATGCAACGACCTGGGCGGCTGGGGCAAGGGCTTCGTGCTGGCCCTCTCGCGCCGCTGGCCGGAGCCCGAGGCCGCCTACCGGCGCTGGCACCGCGAGCGCGCGGGCAACGACTTCGCTCTCGGCGCGGCGCAGTTCGTGCAGGTCGGGCCCTATCTGTGGGTGGCCAACATGATCGGCCAGCGGGGCATGCGCACCGGCAGCAAAGGAGTGCCCGTGCGGTACGAGGCGATCGACGCGGCGCTCGCCGCGGTGGCCGCGAGGGCGGGCGAGCTCGGGGCGTCGGTCCATATGCCCCGGATCGGCTGCGGGCTCGCGGGCGGCAAGTGGTCCAGGATCGAGCCGCTGATCGAGCGACGCCTGATATCCACCGGCCTGCCGGTGACGGTGTACGACCACGACTGAGCGGGCCGCCGACCACGACTGACCGGGCCGTGGACCGCCCCGGACCCCGCCACCGCGGTCCTCCCGCACACGAGGGATCATGGAGGGGAAGGGGACGGGCAGCGCACGGCAGGCCCGCCGGGACCGCGGGAGCACCGGATGAGCAGCGCGACCGACGCGAGGAACCCCGAGCCGCCTCCGCCCGGCGGTGCGAAGGACCCCGAGCCGCCTCCGCCCGGCGGTGTGCTCTGGAGCCTGTCCGGCGACATCCGCTCCCTGCTGATGCTGCCCGCCGCCCTCACGCTCCAGGTCGCCCACCCGGCGGTCGGCGCCGGGGTCGACGAGCACTCCGTCTTCCGCACGGATCCGTGGGGGCGAGGCGAACGCTCGCTGCGCTCGCTCCAGCTCTGGGTCTACGGCGGCGCGGAGGCCGCCGAGGAGGGCCGCAGACTGCGCCGGCTGCACCGCACCATCCAGGGCACCGACACCCGGGGACGGCCGTACCACGCTCTGACGCCCGCCAACTACGCCTGGGTGCACGCCACCGGCTTCCCCGTACACCAGCACGCCGCCCGCTATCTGATCCGGCCCATGACCCCCGCCCAGGAGCGCGCCCTGTACGCGGAGTGGCTCCAGGTCGGCCGCGTCCTCGGTATCCACGACCGGGACATGCCCCAGACCATCGAGGAGTTCTGGCCGTACTGGGAGAAGATGCTCGCCGGGGAGATCGAGGCGACCACCGTGGTGCGTGAACTGGTCGACGTCGACCAGCCCGTACCGCCGCCGGACCGGGGCCCGTGGCCGCTGCGGATGGTCCTGCGGGCGCTGTGGCCGGTGCTGCTGCCGCCGCTGGCCCGCTTCCGGCGGTTCGTCACCATCGGGCTCATGCCGCCCGACGCCAGGGATGCCATCGGCCTGCCGTGGACCGACGACCAGGAGAAGCGGCTGCGCCGGATGTGCGCGGTCCTGCGGGCCGTCGTCCCCGTACTTCCGGACCGGGTGCGCTATCTGCCCCGGGCCCGGGCGGCCCGTGCGGCACGGGCCGCCGAGGCGCGTCGGAACGGCTGAACGCCCACCGTTCCGACGCACCTGGCGGGTGTCCGCCTCAGCGGTGCTCGTGCCCGCCCTCGGCCCGGTCCGCGGCAGCCGCGTGATCGCCGTGGTCACTGTGGTCGTGCACGGTGTTCGTCGCCGCGATCTTCTTCCAGGACGCGGGCCGCTCGACCCGCGCCGCCGAACGCGCCGACAGCGCCGCCTCGGCGAGACCCGCGTCGGCCGCCGCCGGGGCCGCCGGTCGCGCCGGCCGGTAGAGCCAGGTGTCGAAGAGTTCGGCCAGCGGCTTGCCGGACACCCGCTCCGCGTACCGGACGAAGTCGCCCACGTTCGCGTTGCCGTACGCGTGCTCGGCCGGCCAGCCCTTCAGCAGCTCGAAGAAGGTGTCGTCGCCGACCTCGTTGCGCAGCGCCTGGAGCGCCAGCGCGCCCCGGTCGTAGACGGCGATGTCGAACTGGTTGTCCGGGCCCGGGTCGCCCGGCTTCACCTGCCAGAACGGGTCGTCGGCCGGGTGCTGGGCGTACGTGTAGTCCGCCAGCTCCTGCGCGGTGCCCTCGCCCTCCTTCTCCGACCAGAGCCACTGGCTGTAGCGGGCGAAGCCCTCGTTGATCCAGATGTCCTTCCAGCCGTCGACCGAGACGCTGTCGCCGTACCACTGGTGGGCCAGCTCGTGGACGACGACCGAGACATTGGCGCCGTTCGCGAACTGCTGCGGGCTGTAGAAGGGCCGCGTCTGGGTCTCCAGGGCGAAACCGCTCGTCACATTGGGCACGTAACCGCCCAGCGCGTTGAACGGATACGGGCCGAACACCTCGGTGAGCCACTCGGCGACCTCGGTGGTCCGCTCGATGCTCGCGCGGGCCGCACCGGCGTTGGCGCCCAGGTCCTTGCTGTAGGCGTTGAGGACCGGCAGGCCGTCCGCCGTCCTGTCGGTCGTGATGTCGAACTTGCCGATGGCGAGCGTCGTCAGATAGGTCGCCTGCGGCTTGTCGGAGCGCCAGTTGAAGCGGGTCCAGCCGAGCTTCGAACTCTGCGACTGGAGCACGCCGTTGCTGATCGCCTGGGTGCCGTCCGGCACCGAGACCGACACATCGTAGGTGGCCTTGTCCAGCGGGTGGTCGTTGCTCGGGTACCACCACACGGCCGACTCCGGCTCCTGTGCCGCGACACCGCCGTCCGGTGTCCTGGCCCAGGCGGTCCAGCCGTTGATCTTCAGCTCGGAGGGCTTTCCGGCGTACCGGACCACCACCGAGACGTCCTTGCCCTTCGCCAGCGGGTCGGCCGGGGTGACCTCCAGCTCATGGTCGCCGCTCGTGGCGTAGCGGGCCTTCTTGCCGTTCACCCGCACCTCGGAGACGTCGAGCCCGAAGTCGAGGTTGAAGCGGGACAACTCCTGCGTCGTGGTGGCGAGGATCGTCGCCGTGCCCTCCAGCAGATCGGTCGCCGGCTGGTACTTCAGCCGCAGGTCGTAGTGGGAGACGTCGTAGCCGCCGTTTCCGCTGGCCGGGTAATAGGGGTCGCCGATACCCGGGGCGCCCACGGTGCCCGGTGCGGCCGCTGCCGGGATCGCCAGCAGAAGGGTGGCCGCCAGTGCGCTGGGGACGATGAATCTGCGGTGCACAACAAGCTCCAATGAGTCGGGACGGATGATCTTCCGACCGGTCGTCACGAGGCTATGCACCCGCCGGAGCGGGACGGCCCATTCCGGGCACTCCTGTCACACGATCGCCATTCCGTCGTCACGGGCCGCAGTACCCGCGGCAGTGATCGCCCCCTGTTGCACAGGAGTTGACCGGTGTAACGTCCGCACATCGCCGCGGGGCCGAGGGGCGTCACGGCGCCCGCCCCAGATGCCCGGGAGGCAGCCGCCGATGACCCATCGCGTCGTTCGTGCACTCCGCATGCTCAGCCCGCACCCGTGGCTCGCACCGGTCGCCGGCCCCGCCGGGCCGGAGTCCGCGCCTCCGCGCCGGGCCGCCAGGGCGATGCGCCGGACGGCCGTGGCGGCGACGCTCGCCGCGCTGGCCCTGCCGTTCGCCATCGCGCCCGCCGAGGCCGCGCACCGCCCGCCGCGCACCGGGTTCGAGACGAGCGAAGGGGCCCGCTGGACCGGCGAGGCGGAAGAGCGGTCCTTCCTCGCCGCGGTGGACCGGGGGAGCGACCGGGTCTCCGTGGACCGGATCGGCACGACCGGACAGGGCCGCCCGCTCCGCCTCGTACGCGTCGGCCAGGAGCGCCCCGACGCCACCACGGTCCTGCTGATCTGCAGTCAGCACGGGGACGAGCCCGCCGGGCGCGAGGCGTGTCTGACCACGGTCCGCGACATGGCGTTCGCCGAGGACCGGGCGACCCGCGCTTTCCTGGCCCGTACGACCCTGCTGGTGCTGCCCACGGCCAACCCCGACGGACGCGCCGCCGACACCCGCGGCAACGCCGACGGCATCGACGTCAACCGCGACCACATCGCCCTGGAGACCGCCGAGGCGCGGGCGATCGCCGCCGTCGTACGCGATGAACGACCGCACGTGATCTACGACTTGCACGAGTACGGCGCCACCCCGCCGTACTACGACAAGGACCTGTTCGCCCTGTGGCCGCGCAACCTCAACGTCGACGACCGGGTCCACGACGCCTCGCGCACCCTCTCCGAGCGCTATGTCCGCCCCGCCGCGACGACGGGCGGCTACAGCAGCGGCCACTACGGCATCTGGACCGACCCGGCCACCGGAGAGCCGATCAAGCAGGTCGCGGGCGACGGCCAGGAACGCATCCTGCGCAACACCTCCGGTCTCAAGCACGCGGCCGGCCTGCTCATCGAATCCCGGGTCGACGCGCTGAGCGACGCGGAGAAGGCGGACCCGGCGCTCAACCACCGGCGCAGGGTCCACTCCCAGCGGACCGCGCTCGGCGGCCTCTTCGACTTCACCGACGAGCAGCGCGCCCGGCTCCGGACCGCCACCGCCCTCTCGCGCCTGACCGGCCTGGCCGACCGGGGGCCCGTGTATCTCGGCGGCGCCGACAACGACCCGGCCGAGCACGCCGAGATCCTCGCCGACCCGCCGTGCGGCTACCGGCTGGACGCGGCCCAGTACGCGGAGGTGAAGGACGAGCTGGCCCTGCACGGCGTCAGGGCCCTGCCGGAGGAAGGTGGCGCGTTTGTGCCCCTGCGTCAGTCGGCCCGAAGCCTGATCCCGCTGCTTCTCGATCAGCGGGCGACATATCACCTCACAAACGGTCAAGCCAGAACTGCTTGTTGATCCTTCGAGATCCGGGGCAGGTGTGGTACTGCCTACGGAGAGCGTTTTTCAGACTCGGTGAAAGGTGCCATTAGTGTCCCAGGACGACCAGACAACGGACGGACGGGAAGGGCTGTCGGTCACGGCGGACCTTCCCCCCGATCCGGTCAGTACCAGGACTCCGACCACCGACCGGGTGGTGTTCGGCGTCACGGCGGTCTTCACCCTCGCCTTCGTCGTCTGGGGTGCGACCGCCACCGACTCCCTGGAGAGCGTGTCCGGCAAGCTGCTCAACGGGCTGATCCACAACGGTGGCTGGGCCTTCATACTGGCTGCGTCGGCCTTCGTCATCTTCGCCCTGTGGCTGGCCATCAGCAGGTACGGCAAGATCTGCCTCGGCCAGGAGGGTGAGAAGCCGGAGTTCCGGACCATCTCCTGGATCGCGATGATGTTCAGCGCCGGTATGGGCATCGGGCTGATGTTCTGGGGCGTGAGCGAGCCCCTCGCCCACTTCCGGAACCCGCCGCCCGGCACCGACCCCGCGGACGCGGCCGAGGCCATGCAGACGGCGATGGCGACCACGCTCTTCCACTGGACGCTGCACCCCTGGGCCATCTACGCGGTGGTCGGGCTCGCCATCGCCTACAGCGCGTACCGGATGCGCAGGCGGCAGACGATCAGCGCCGTCTTCGAGCCGCTGATCGGCAAGCGCCACGCGTACGGCGGCGTCGGCCGCGTCATCGACATCCTGGCCATCTTCGCCACCCTGTTCGGCTCGGCGGCCTCGCTCGGCCTCGGCGCCCTCCAGATCGGCAGCGGCATCCAGGAACTGGACTGGCTGGAGAAGGCCGGCACCGGACTCCTCGTCGCCATCATCGCCGTGCTGACCGTCGCCTTCGTCGCCTCCGCGGTCTCCGGGGTCGAGAAGGGCATCCAGTGGCTGTCCAACATCAACATGGTGCTGGCCCTGCTGCTCGTCGTGTTCGTCTTCATCGCCGGTCCCACGATCTTCGTGCTCGACCTGGTGCCCACGTCCCTCGGCGCGTACATCACCGACCTGGGGCAGCTCGCCGGACGCACCGAGGCGACCGGCGGCGGTGACGTGGCCGACTGGCTCGGCAGCTGGACGGTCTTCTACTGGGCCTGGTGGATCTCCTGGACGCCCTTCGTCGGCATGTTCATCGCCAGGATCAGCCGCGGCCGGACGATCCGTCAGTTCGTCGGCGGCGTCATCCTGGTGCCCAGCACGGTCAGCCTGATCTGGTTCGCCGTCTTCGGCGGCTCGGCCATGAAGCTGGACGAGGCCGGGAAGCTCACCGGAGCCGACACCCCGGAGGCGCAGCTGTTCGGCGTCCTCCAGGAGTTCCCGATCGCCACCGTGACGAGCCTCCTGGTGATGATCCTGGTCGGCATCTTCTTCGTCTCCGGCGCGGACGCCGCCTCGATCGTCATGGGCACGCTCTCGCAGAAGGGCGTCCTCGAACCGAGCAAGTGGGTCGTCATCTTCTGGGGCGTCGTGACCGGGGCCGTGGCCGCGATCATGCTGCTCATCGGCGACGGCAAGGAGAACGCACTCCAAGGGCTGCAGAACCTCACCATCCTGGTCGCCGCCCCCTTCGCCATCGTGATGATCGGTATGTGCGTGGCCCTGATGCGGGACCTGCGCAGGGACCCGCAGATCGTCCGCCAGGAGTTCGGCGTGGAGGCGGTCGAGTCCGCGGTGATCGAGGGGCACGCCAAGTACGACGGCGACTTCGAGATCCGGATCGGCCCCGGGACGACTCCGGTCACGGACGAGCGCCACAAGCACGAGTCCGGCGGATCGGGTTCGACGGCCACCTCCACCGAGAAGCGGCCCTCCGACTGACCGGGTGACCGCACAGCCGTACCGCTGCACCATCGCACCAGCGTGGAGCAGCACAACCGCACAACGGCTCCGGAGCCCGCGACCACCGACCGGTCGCGGGCTCCGGCCATGTGCTCAGGGCGCTCCGGGCTTCAGGGGCGGGCGCCCGGCGGTGGACCGGCGGGCCCCAAGGGCGGGGCGCCCGGCGGTGCGGAGGCTGGCCCGCCGCTCCGGTCCCGGTCAGCCCACTAGCGCCGCCGCCGCCCGCGCACACCCCCAGGCCACCGTGACGCCCGCGCCGCCGTGACCGTAGTTGTGCACCAGCCGGCCGCCGCCCGGCAGCGCCTCCGCCTCGATCCGCACCCCGGCCTCCCGCGCCGGACGGAGCCCCACCCGGTGCCCGAGCACCCGGGCTCCGGCGATCTCCGGCCGGATCCGCGCGCACCGCGCCACGATCTCGCGAGCCGTGTCCGGGTCGGGCTCCGTGCGCGGATCATCCGCCTCGGCCGTACCGCCCAGCACCAGCCGGCCCGGCTGCGGGAAGAAGTACGTCGTCGCGGCCGACGCCGGATCCGCCTCCGTGTACCACTCCTCGATCCCCGGGTTCTCCACCGCGACCAGCTGCCCCCGCACCGGCCGCACCCCGGCGTCGGGCACCAGCTCGCGCGCCCCGAGCCCCGTGCAGTTCACCACCACCGGGCTGAGCTCCGCCGCCTCACCGAACCCCGTCACCGCCCGCCGCTCCACCGCACCGCCCGCCGCCACGAGCCGCCGCTCCAGCCACGCCAGGTGGACCGGCATGTCCAGGAGCGGCAGCGTCACCCGCAGCCCCTCGGGCACCTCCACCGCGTCCTTCAGCCCCGCCGCCCAGTCGCCCAGCGCCGCGAACCGCTCACCGGCGTGCAGCCCCGCCACCCGCCGTACGCCGGTCTCCTCCGGGTCGCCCGACAGCTCCTCGTAGACCGCCAGCGTCTCCAGCGCCCAGTCGCCCACCCGCGCCGCCGGTTCGATCCGGTACGGCCACCACAGGGCCCCCGCCACCGCCGACGTCGTCGCCCCGGCCGGATCGCGCGACCAGACCCGCACCCGCAGCCCGCGCTCCGCCAGTGTCACGGCGGTGGTGAGACCGACGACCCCGCCGCCCACCACGATCACATCCGCCATCACGGTCACCCCTGTCCCCTCGGCACGCGTCCGTCGCTGCCCGGACGCTAACCGAAAGCGGAATCCCGGGGCCAGCGGAACCGGAACCCTCGGCCAGGGGCAGGGGCCAGGGGGCAGGAGGCAGTCCGCCCGGCAGGGCACGGGGCGCCCCGCGGGTTCGACTAGTTGAGACAGGTTCGTTGACAGAGGTCGCTCACCGCAGGATTCTGAGAGCGCTCTCAGGCTCGCAGGTGATGTGCCCCCGTTCCACCCACGCATCCGCCCGATGAGGAGAACGAGCATGTCCGCTTCACGGAGAAGTCTCGGCTTACGGAGAAGTCTCGGCGCGCTGACCGCCGCCCTGGCCCTCGCCCTGGGTCTGACCACCGGCATCGGCCAGACGACGGCCGAGGCGGCGGTACCCGCCACCATTCCGCTGACCATCAAGAACGACTCGGGACGCGCCGACCAGATCTACGTCTACAACCTCGGAACAGAGCTCTCCACCGGCCGCCAGGGCTGGGCGGACGCGAACGGTACCTTCCACCCATGGCCGGCCGGAGGCAACCCGCCCACCCCGGCCCCGGACGCGTCGATCGCCGGTCCGCGGAACGGCCAGTCGGTGACGATCCGGATGCCGAAGTTCTCCGGCCGCGTCTACTTCTCGTACGGCCAGAAGCTCGTCTTCAAGGTCACCACCGGCGGCCTCGTCCAGCCCGCGGTGCAGAACCCGAGCGACCCGAACAGGAACATCCTGTTCAACTGGACCGAGTACACGCTCAACGACGCGGGCCTGTGGATCAACAGCACCCAGGTCGACATGTTCTCCGCCCCCTACTCCGTCGGCGTCAAGGCGCCGGGCGGGGCCGTCAAGAGCACCGGCAAGCTCAAGCCGGGCGGCTACAACGCGGTGTTCGACAACCTCAGGAACCAGTCCGGCGGCTGGTCCGGCCTCATCCAGACCCGGTCCGACGGAACGGTGCTGCGCGCCCTGTCCCCGGGGCACGGCGTCGGGAGCGGCGCCCTGTCGCCCGGGATCATGAACGACTACATCGACCGGGTCTGGAGCCGCTACAGCAGCTCTGTGCTGACGGTGACCCCGTTCGCGCACGAGCCGAACACCAAGTACTACGGCCGGGTCTCCGGCAACGTTATGAACTTCACCAACGGCTCGGGCGCCGTCGTGACCTCGTTCCAGAAGCCGGACTCGGACAGCGTCTTCGGCTGCTACAAGCACCTGGACGCGCCGAACGACCAGGTGCGCGGCCCGATCTCCCGCACCCTGTGCGCGGGATTCAACCGCTCCACCCTGCTGACCAGCGCGAACCAGCCCGACAACAACGCGGCGAACTTCTACAAGGACTCCGTGACCAACCACTACTCCCGCTTCATCCACGCGCAGATGGTGGACGGCAAGGCGTACGGCTTCGCCTTCGACGACGTGGGGGCCCATGAGTCGCTCGTCCACGACGGCAACCCGCAGGAGGCGCTGATCACGCTCGACCGCTTCAGCTGACGGCCCTGCTTCCCGGCCCGGCGGGCCGCGCTCCCCAGCGTCCCGCCGGGCCGGTGCCCTTCGCGCTCTCCTCTGCTTTGCTCTGCTCCGTTCTCACTCGTCCAAGAGATGGTCAAGGTCCGGCCAAGGGTTGTCCGGCGTCAACTTCCCGCCTGGGCACGGGGGTTAGCGTCCGCGCGTGAGAATCACCCGAACCCCCCGCACGGCGCCGACCACGCGCCGCACCCTGCTCCGCGCCTCCGCCGCCACCGCGACGGCGGGCGTGCTCGCCGTGGGCTCCTCGCCCGTGGGCGCCGCCCCGCGCACCCGGTCCGCGACCGCGCCGAGGCCCGCGACCCCGGCCGCGGCGCTGAAGGCGCTGGCCGCCGGGAACCGCCGCTGGCGCACGCTCCACCAACGGCATCCCCACGAGGCGGCCGGGGTGCGCAGCACCCTGGTGTCCGGCCAGTCGCCGTTCGCGCTGATACTCGGCTGCATCGACTCCCGCGTACCGCCGGAGCTGGTATTCGACCAGGGACTCGGCGACCTGATGACCGTCCGCTCGGCCGGCGAGGTGCTGGACGAGGCGGTGCTCGGCAGCATCGCCTACGGCGTCCTGGAACTGGGCATCCCGCTGGTCGTGGTCCTGGGGCACCAGTCGTGCGGCGCGGTCGCCGCCGCGGTCCACGCGGAGGAGACCGGGGAGCGCCTGCCCGTGCACATCCAGTACGTGGCCGACCAGATCAGGCCCGCGATCGTGCACGGGCAGCACGGCGACGCCCGGGTGGACGCCACGGTCAGCGCCCAGGTCCGGCTGGTCCGGTCCCGGCTGGCGCGCGAGGCCGATCTCGCGGCGAAGGTGGCCGCCGGGGAGCTGGCGATCGTGGGGGCGCGGTACGAACTGAGCACCCAGCTGGTCCACCGGGTCGGCTGACCGCCGGGCCGCCGCGCCCGTGCGGCCCGGGGCTCCCGGGCCGCACGGCCGCCCGGGCCGACAGCCTGGAGAACGATGAGGCCGGCCGGGCGGGGGCATCGAAGTCCGGAGACTAGGATCGGCACCCTGATGACTGCCACTCTCGTCGCCAAGGACCTCGCCGCCGGACACGGTGACCGCACGCTCTTCGCCGGGCTCGACCTCGTCGTCGCCCCCGGTGACGTGATCGGTCTCGTCGGAGTCAACGGCGCCGGAAAATCCTCCCTGCTCCGCCTCCTCGCCGGGCTCGACCGCCCGGAGGAGGGCGAGCTGCGCCTCTCCCCGCCCACCGCCACCGTCGGCCACCTCCCGCAGGAGCCCGAGCGCCGCGACGGCGAGACCGTGGCCGCGTTCCTGGCCCGCCGCACCGGTGTCGCCGACGCCCAGCGCACGATGGACGAGGCCACCGAGGCCCTGGTCGCGGGAGCGCCCGGCGCGGACGACGCGTACTCCGAGTCCCTGGAGCGCTGGCTCGCCCTCGGCGGCGCGGACCTGGAGGAGCGGGCCGAGCAGGTCGCCGCCGAGCTGGGGCTGACCGTGGGCCTCGACCGGCCCATGACCGCGCTCTCCGGCGGACAGGCGGCCCGCGCCGGGCTCGCCTCGCTGCTCCTCTCGCGCTACGACGTCTTCCTGCTCGACGAGCCCACCAACGACCTCGACCTCGACGGTCTGGAGCGCCTGGAGCGCTTCGTGTCCGGTCTGCGCGCGGGCACCGTCGTCATCAGCCACGACCGCGAGTTCCTGATGCGCACGGTCACCAAGGTGCTGGAGCTGGACCTCGCCCAGCAGCAGATCAACCTGTACGGCGGTGGCTACGCGGCCTACCTGGAGGAGCGGGAGACCGCCCGTCGGCACGCCCGCGAGGGCTACGAGGAGTACGCCGACAAGAAGGCGTCCCTCGAAGCGCGCGGCCATATGCAGCGCTCCTGGATGGACAAGGGCGTCAAGAACGCCCGCCGCAAGGCCACCGACGGCGACAAGCTCGGCCGTAACGCCCGCAGCGAGGCCAGCGAGAAGCAGGCCGCGAAGGCCCGGCAGACCCAGCGCATGATCGAGCGTCTCGACGTCGTCGAGGAGCCGCGCAAGGAGTGGGAGCTGCGGATGGAGATCGCCTCCGCCCCGCGCTCCGGATCCGTCGTCGCGACCTTGCGCGAAGCCCGCGTCACGCGCGGCGACTTCTCCTTCGGCCCCGCCTCGCTCCAGATCGACTGGGCGGACCGGGTCGCCATCACCGGGGCCAACGGCGCGGGCAAGTCCACTCTGCTGGCGGCCCTGTTGGAGCGGCTGCCGCTGGACTCCGGTGACGCCACGCTCGGTTCGGGCGTCGTCGTCGGCGAGGTGGACCAGGCGCGCAAGCTGTTCCTGGGCGCGCAGTCGCTGCTGGACGCGTTCTGCGCGGCCGTGCCGGACACCGAGCCGGCCGAAGTCCGCACGCTGCTCGCCAAGTTCGGCCTGCGCGCCGACCATGTGATGCGCCCGGCCACCAGCCTCTCGCCGGGCGAACGCACCCGCGCGGCCCTCGCCCTGCTCCAGGGCCGGGGCGTCAACCTCCTGGTGCTCGACGAGCCGACGAACCACCTCGACCTGCCCGCCATCGAGCAGTTGGAGGCGGCGCTGGAGACGTACACGGGCACCCTGCTGCTGGTCACGCACGACCGGCGGATGCTGGAGGCGGTCCGGACGACCCGCCGCATCGAAGTGGCGGACGGTCAGGTCAAGGAAGTCTGAGCGCGGTTACGGGGGTGGGTCGGGCCGCACGCCGCGACCGCCGCCGTAACCCGGTGGGGTCGGGGCCGCACGCCGCGACCCCCGTAGCCGGGGTGGGGTCGCACGCCGCGACCGCCGTAGCCCGGAGGGGGCGGGCCGCACGCCGCGACCCGCCCCCGCCTCTCGCCTCGTTCAGCGACCCCGGCCGCCCTGCTTCGGGTCGGCCAGCCCGGCCCGCCGCAGCGCATCGGCCATCGCGCTGTTCGCCGGAGCCGGAGCTCCCTGGCCCTGCCGCGATCCACCGCCGCCACCG
>NZ_JAAGMH010000023.1:0-27388 GCF_010548505.1 Streptomyces sp. SID14515
CGGGGGCGGCCTTGGCGGTCGGCGCCCGCTCGCCCTCGGCACGGCTGCGCGAGTCGCCGCCGTCGGCGTCGGCCGCGGCGTGCTCCTCGCGGTCGGCGGACGGGGCCTGGCCGGCGGGATCGCTCTCGCCGGCGGGTGCGGGCACCCGCGGTTCGCCGTTCGCCTTGCGCCGCCGCTCCGCCGGGGAGGACGACTGGAGGCCCATCCCGCCTCCGGTGGTACGGAACAGTTCGTCGGCCCCCGGCAGACTCACTCGGCGTGACACCGGGCGAGCACCTCCCTGGCGAGCTGGCGATAGGCGGCTGCGCCGACCGAGTTGGAGGCGTAGGTGGTGATGGGCTCACCGGCGACCGTGGTCTCCGGGAAGCGGACCGTGCGCCCGATGACCGTGTGGTAGACGTGCTCGTCGAAGGCCTCGACGACGCGCGCCAGGACCTCGCGGCTGTGCACCGTACGGGAGTCGTACATGGTGGCGAGGATGCCGTCGAGCTCCAGCTCCGGGTTGAGCCGCTCCTGGACCTTCTCGATGGTCTCGGTGAGCAGCGCCACCCCGCGCAGCGCGAAGAACTCGCACTCCAGCGGCACTATGACCTTGTGAGCGGCCGTCAGGGCGTTCACGGTGAGCAGGCCGAGCGAGGGCTGACAGTCGATCACGATGTAGTCGTAGTCGGCCATCAGCGGCTTCAGGGCGCGCTGGAGCGTGGACTCGCGGGCCACCTCGCTGACGAGCTGCACCTCGGCCGCGGAGAGGTCGATGTTGCTGGGCAGCAGGTCCATGTTGGGGACCGCGGTCTTGAGCAGGACGTCGTCGGCCGCCATGCCCCGCTCCATGAGCAGGTTGTAGACGGTGAGGTCCAGCTCCATCGGGTTGACCCCGAGGCCGACGGAGAGCGCGCCCTGCGGGTCGAAGTCGACGAGCAGGACCCGGCGTCCGTACTCCGCGAGCGCGGCGCCCAGGTTGATGGTCGACGTGGTCTTGCCGACGCCGCCCTTCTGGTTGCACATCGCGATGATCTTCGCGGGGCCGTGGTCGGTCAGGGGGCCCGGGATCGGGAAGTACGGCAGCGGCCGTCCGGTCGGGCCGATGCGCTCGCGGCGCTGACGCGCGGCGTCGGGCGCGAGGGTGGCCGCGTACTCCGGATCGGGCTCGTACTCGGCGTCGGGGTCGTAGAAGTGCCCCTCGGGCACCTCGGCGAAGTCGGCGAAGCGGTCGGTGTCCCGGCTGCTCTCGTTGCCGGCCGTGGCGTTCACGTGTAGGCCGTCCATCATCTGGGGGGCTGTCGTCATGTGCTGTTGGGTGGCGAAGGTGCGGACCGCGACGGAGCCGACAGCTTCGAGCCCGATCGGGCTCAGACCCCGTGCAGGCATCCCTGGTTGACCACCCCCAGGAGTAATTGTCGACTCATTCACAAGTCGTCTTACCTCCTTGGACGTGACCAGGAAACTTATCGATAGGTCAGCGTGGCACCATGCCGACGATTGGCGACTCTATGGCGTGTCACCGGTCCGCAGCAACACAATCCGCCGGACCCGGCCCGATGTGTCGGCAATCGAACGCCTCGCTGTCAAGGGTGCACAGCGACCAAGCCGCACATTTCGCCGCAGCACGAAACGGGTAAAGGGTTACGTTCGGCGCGAGTTGCGCAAGGGCCTCACAGGGCCCGATACACGTCCGGCCGGACCTTGCTCGGCAAGGTCCGGCCGGAGTCCCGATGTTGACGGAGGAGGTTGACCCGTCAGCCGAGGAGCGTGCTCAGTTCGACGTGCGGGAGACCGTGCGCCTCGGCCACCTCGCGGTAAACCACCTGGCCCTCATGGGTGTTGAGGCCCTTGGCGAGCGCGGCGTCGCGGCGCAGGGCGTCGGCCCAGCCGCGGTTCGCGAGCTCCACGATGTAGGGCATCGTCGCGTTGGTGAGCGCGTAGGTGGAGGTGTGGGGCACCGCGCCGGGCATGTTCGCGACGCAGTAGAAGACCGAGTTGTGGACCTGGAAGGTCGGCTCGGCGTGGGTCGTCGGACGCGAGTCCTCGAAGCAGCCACCCTGGTCGATTGCAATGTCGACAAGTACACTTCCGGGCTTCATCTTGGCGACGAGCTCGTTGGTGACCAGCTTCGGGGCCTTGGCTCCGGGGATCAGCACGGCGCCGATGACGAGGTCGGCCTCGACGACGGCCTTCTCCAGCTCGAAGGCGTTGGAGACGACGGTCTGCACCTTGGTGCCGAAGATCTTGTCGGCCTCGCGCAGCTTGTTGATGTCGCGGTCGAGCAGCGTGACGTGGAAGCCGAGGCCCACGGCGATCTGGGTGGCGTTCCAGCCGGAGACGCCGCCGCCGATGACGACGGCCTTGCCGGCCGCGGTACCGGGCACGCCGCCGGGCAGCACGCCGCGGCCGCCGACCGAGCGCATCAGGTGGTACGCGCCGACCTGCGGGGCGAGGCGGCCCGCGACCTCGGACATCGGGGCGAGCAGCGGGAGCGCGCGGTTCGCGGTCTCGACCGTCTCGTAGGCGATGGCGGTGGTGCCGGAGGCCAGCAGCGCGTCGGTGCACTCACGGGAGGCGGCGAGGTGCAGGTAGGTGAAGAGCGTCTGGTCCTTGCGGAGGCGGTGGTACTCCTCGGCGACCGGCTCCTTGACCTTCAGCAGCAGGTCGGCGGCGGCCCAGACCTCGTCCGCGGTGGCCAGGATCTGCGCACCGGCGGCGACGTACTCCTCGTCCGGGATGGACGAGCCGACGCCGGCGTCGTGCTCGATGACGACCTGGTGGCCGTGGCGGACGAGCTCATGCACTCCGGCGGGGGTGATCGCCACCCGGAACTCGTTGTTCTTGACTTCGCGGGGGATGCCGACCTTCACGTCGATCACGGTCCTTGGCTCGGAGGGTTACCCGGGCACAACGGAGCACACCCGGACATATACATCATAAATGGAGACGCCACGGAGGAACGCGGCAGAGCCAGTCTAATGAAGGACTTCGCGCTGTCTAGCCTTACAAAGCTTTAATTTTCTGTCGAAGCACTGCGGATTTCGTAGGCTGGAGCCTCCTCACCCAGCAATCTGTCGGCCGCGCCCCGGTGCAGCCCGGCCGCCGCGGGGTCCCCGAGCCGGTCCAGGGTGTCGGCGAGCCGCAGTTGCAGCGCCGCCTGAAGCCGCACGTCACCGGCGCGCCGGGCCAGGTCGACGGCCTCACGGCAGGTCTGGAGCGAGTCGTGCGGCCGGCCCGCGTACTCCTGGACCCGGGCGGCCTCGCTGAGCGCCCGCGCCTGGGCCGCCGGATCGCCGAGCCTGCGGTGGCCCGCCGCGGCGGCCCGCCAGTTCCGCAGCGCCTCGCCGTAGCGCCCGGCGTACGTGTGGACCGCCCCGAGCCGCCCGTAGAGCCGGGCCTCGTCAGCGCGCTCCCCCTGGGTCAGCCGCTGGGAGAGCGCCCGGCCGTACCAGTCGGCGGCCCGGTGGTAGTCCCCCAGCTCCTCGTACGCGCCGCCTACGGATTCCATCGCGCGGCCGGTGGCGTAGAGGTCCTTCGCCGCCTTTCCGGCGTCCAGCGCGGCCCGGTAGCGGGTCAGCGCCTCCCGGGTGCGGCCGGTGCGGGCGTCCAGGTCGGCGAGGTTCAGCAGGGCGGCCGCCTGTTCGCGGGGCAGCTCGCGGCGGAGCGCCACGTCCAGGACGAGGCCGTGCAGCCCGTACAGCTCGGGGGCGGCCTCCTCCGTGCCCCGGTGCGCGGCCAGGGCCCGCACCAGGGCGGCCACCAGGCGTCGCGCCAGGGTGTCGAGCTCGCCGTCGGCCACGGCGAGCCGGGCCGAGGCGAGCAGGGCGGGCTGGCGGACCCGCAGCCAGGCGCCCGCCTCCTCGGCGCTCGGGAAGCGCAGCGAGCGGGGCAGTCCGGCGAGCTTGCGGCGGGCGGTGGAGCCCTCCGGCTCGGTGATCGCCCGGCAGGCCTGGAGCCGGCGCACGGTCCGCTCCAGCATCCGGGCGCGGGCGAGCTGGATCTCGCCCGGCCGGTCCCGGTCCTCCAGGAGGGCCGACAGCATCGGGGCGAGGCAGCCGGGCACCGCGTACTGGGGGTGGGCCGCGCCGTCCGTCCGCAGCAGCCCGAGCTTGACGAAGTCGTCGAGCGTGGAGCGGGCGGCGGAGACCGAGCAGCCGGCCAGCGCGGAGGCCGTGTGGGCGTCGGCGAGTCCGGCGGGGGCGAGGGCCAGCAGGCGCAGTATCCGGGCGGCGGCCTGCGGCAGGGAGTCGTGGACGAGCCGGAACACCCGGGCCAGCGGGCGTGCTCCGGTGGGCTGCTGCTCGCCGGTGTCGGGCAGCTCGTGCAGCTGCCCCGCGACATCGGCGACCGAGGCCATGGGGTGGGCGGCGAGCAGACCTGCCACCAGGGCGAGCGCCGCGGGCTGTCCCCCGCACTCCTCGGCCAGGGTCTCCGCGGTGCGGGGGTCGACGGTGATGCGGACCTGGCCGATGGCGCGGGCCAGCAGCCGCACCGCCGCGCCCGCCTCCAGTCCGCCGAGGGTGCAGGGCCGTACGTCGGGGATGCCGGTGAGCGGTCCGGTGGCGGTGGCGAGGACCAGGCAGTCCGGGTTCTCCGGGAGCAGTGGGTCGACCTGCTCGGCGTCGGCCGCGTCGTCGAGCACCAGGACGAGCCGGCGTACGGCGAGGGCTTCGCGGACCATCTCGGACAGCTCGTCCTGATCGGCGCCGGGCGGGACCGCCACCCCGAGGAGGCCGAGGATCTCGCCGGCGGTGCGTTCGGTGGGGACGCGTCCGCCGCCGGGATCGGTGAGGCCGACCCGGAGCACCCCGTCGGGGTAGTCGCCGGAGCCCGTACCGGGAACGGACCAGGGCAGTGCGCCGGTCGCGCTCGCGGCGGCCCCGGCGGCGTCGGTTCCGGTGAGCGCTCCGGCCAGCTCCTCGGCGAGGGCGCTGCGGCCGGATCCGGGACGGCCGGCGATGAGCAGGACCCGGGCACGGGGGGCCTTGCGGCCGGCCAGGGTGTCGAGACCGGCGCGCTCGATGTCCGCCCGCAGGGCCTTCAACTCGCGTTCGCGGCCGAAGAATCGGGGTGGGGCGGCGCCGGACGGCTCCTCGGTCCCCGGGGCCTTTGCCGGGCCGCTGGTGTCCACCGCCTGATCGGTCACGAGCCACGCTCCACTTCGCTGCACGCGGTGCCCGCCGGAACTCCGGTCGGGACCTTTCGAGCGTAGTTCAGCGGTGATGACGATCACTGCGGAGCGGGGCGGGACCGGCCCCAACATCCCCCGATCGGATCAGCATTTCTTCATTTCGTACGACCGGGGGTGTGGGGCGACGGACGGACCGTCAGGCCGTCGGACCGTCAGGCCTCGAAGGGACGGGCCGACCAGGGCGCCTCGGCGGGACGCAGCGACTCGACGCCGTCACCCGCGCGTACGGCGGTGAGCGCGAGCGCCCCGACCACCAGGCAGTTGTTGTGCACGTCCCCCGCGATCACCGAGCGGACCAGCTCGGGCAGCGGCACCCGGGCGTGCTCCATGTCGGCCTCCTCCTCGGAGACCGCGTACCGCTCGCCCTCCGCCTCGGAGAGATCGCGCGCGAGGAAGATCCGCACGGCCTCGTCGCAGCCGCCGGGCGTGGTGTAGACGTCGGTCAGCACCCGCCAGTCCTCGGCCTTGACGTGCGCCTCCTCGTACAGCTCGCGCTGGGCGGCGTGCAGCGGGTTCTCGCCGGGGATGTCGAGCAGTCCGGCCGGGATCTCCCAGAGCCGGTGGCGTACCGGGTGGCGGTACTGGCGCAGGACGATGACCCGGTCCTCGTCGTCGATCGCGAGGACGGCGACGGAGCCGGGGTGGACCTGGTAGTCACGGCCGTGGACGGATCCGTCGGGCATCACCACCTGGTCGGTGCGGACGCTGGTCTTGTTGCCGGTGAAGGGGGTGACGGTCTCGGTGACCTGCCACTCCTCGGGCGTGTCCTGGATACCCATGTGCGTCCTCCCGCGTACAGAACGAAAAACCGGGGCACGGCATCCGTGCAGGATCCGTACCCCGGTCAACCGTAATGCCTCGGAACTACTCGCCCGCGCCGACCTTGCGCGCGACGGCGGCCTTCACCAGACCCGCGAAGAGCGGGTGCGGGCGGGTCGGGCGGGAACGCAGCTCCGGGTGCGCCTGGGTGGCGACCAGGTAGGGGTGCGTCTCGCGCGGGTACTCGACGTACTCGACGAGCTTGTTGTCCGGGGAGGTGCCGGAGAAGACCAGTCCGGCCTTCTTCTCCAGCTCGGAGCGGTAGGCGTTGTTGACCTCGTAGCGGTGGCGGTGGCGCTCCTCCACGTACGGCTCACCGGCGTAGGCCTCGCGCACCAGCGAACCCTCGGCGAGCTTGGCCGGGTAGAGGCCGAGCCGCATGGTGCCGCCGAGGTCGCCCGCGCCCTCGACGAAGGCGAGCTGCTCCTCCATCGTCGAGATGACCGGGTGGGAGGTGGCGGCGTCGAACTCGGTGGAGTTGGCGTCCGGGATCTCGGCGAGCGAGCGGGCCGCCTCGATCACGATGCACTGGAGGCCGAGGCAGAGGCCGAGCAGCGGGACCTTGTTCTCGCGGGCGTAGCGGATGGCGCCGACCTTGCCGTCGACACCGCGCTCGCCGAAGCCGCCCGGGATGCAGATCGCGTCGACGTCACCGAGGTGCTCGGCGGCGCCCGCGGCGGTACGGCAGTCGTCGGAGGTGACCCACTTGACCTTGACCCGGGCCTTGTTGGCGAAGCCGCCGGCGCGGATGGCCTCGGTGACCGAGAGATAGGCGTCGGGCAGGTCGATGTACTTGCCGACCAGCGCGACGGTGACCTCGTGGTCGGGGTTGTGGACCCGGTCCAGCAGGTCGTCCCAGGTGGTCCAGTCGACGTCCCGGAACGGCAGGTCGAGCTTGCGCACGACGTAGGCGTCCAGGCCCTCGGTGTGCAGCACCTTGGGGATATCGTAGATCGACTTGGCGTCGATCGCGGCCACCACGGCGGCCTCGTCGACGTCGCACATCAGCGAGATCTTGCGCTTGATGGCGGTGGGGACCTCGCGGTCGGCGCGCAGCACGATGGCGTCCGGCTGGATGCCGATGTTGCGCAGGGCGGCCACCGAGTGCTGGGTGGGCTTGGTCTTCAGCTCGCCGGAGGGGCCGATGTAGGGCAGCAGCGAGATGTGCACGACGAAGACGTTGTCGCGGCCGACCT
Organism: Streptomyces sp. SID14515; assembly: GCF_010548505.1. Classification (NCBI taxonomy): domain Bacteria; kingdom Bacillati; phylum Actinomycetota; class Actinomycetes; order Kitasatosporales; family Streptomycetaceae; genus Streptomyces; species Streptomyces sp. SID14515. The sequence continues at coordinate 7,189 of NZ_JAAGMH010000023.1, forward strand.
CGTGGCGGACCTGGCGGACGGTCTCCAGGAACGGCAGCGACTCGATGTCGCCGACCGTGCCGCCGACCTCGGTGATGACGACGTCCACGTCGTCGGTGGCCATGCGACGGATGCGGTGCTTGATCTCGTTGGTGATGTGCGGGATGACCTGGACGGTGTCGCCCAGATACTCACCGCGCCGCTCCTTGGCGATGACCTGCGAGTAGACCTGGCCGGTCGTGACGTTGGCGGAGCCGTCGAGGTTGACGTCGAGGAAGCGCTCGTAGTGGCCGATGTCCAGGTCGGTCTCGGCGCCGTCGTCGGTGACGAAGACCTCGCCGTGCTGGAAGGGGTTCATCGTGCCGGGGTCGACGTTGAGGTAGGGGTCGAGCTTCTGCATGGTGACCCGCAGGCCCCGTGCCTTGAGCAGGGCACCCAGGCTGGAGGCAGTCAGACCCTTGCCGAGGGAGGAGGCGACACCCCCGGTGACGAAGATGTGCTTGGTCGTCGTGGATGTGGGCTGCATAGCCAAAGGGGGCTCCCGTGGTCGCGATTCTGAGGTGCGTACCGGCAGCCGAACCGGAGATTCCGGGGGTGCCGTCGCTGCGGTTCGGGGGCCTCGTGCGCTGTCGCGAACGACCACCGGTCCACGGGCTACCAGGGTAACAGCGACAGCGGGAGGCTGCTTCCGGCCACACCCTGCACAGAGGCGTCACACCATCACCTCAGGCACTTCACGTCCCACCCGATCAGCTCAGAGATGTTGCGGGGACCGTCGCGCGGATCTTCGTGGTGCGTCGTATCCTGCTCAAACACTCGCTGCCGAGACGGCCGGGCGGCGGCACCACCCAGGCCGCCCACCGGTAAGGAACTCGTCGGATCTTCCCGGGTGAAAGACCCTACGACCCCCTTGACCCGCAGTAAGCGCCCTTTGACGGGGCGACATGGCCGTTCGACTGGAGACGCACGTGGCCGGGCGCATCGAGGATTACGCACTCATCGGAGACATGCAGACCGCAGCCCTGGTCTGCCGGGACGGCACAGCGGACTGGCTGTGCCTGCCCCGCTTCGACTCGCACGCCGTCTTCGCGGGGCTGCTGGGCACCGAGGAGCACGGCTTCTGGCGCCTGGGCCCCGCGAGAGCGGAAGGAACAGAACCAGCCTTCGCCGACCGGCGGCGCTATCGCGGCGACTCCCTCGTCCTGGAATCGGAGTGGGACACGCCACGCGGCACCGTACGAGTGACCGATTTCATGCCCCCGCGTGACGGGGCGCCGCAGCTGATCCGGATCGTGGAGGGCGTCAGCGGCCGGGTGCCGATGCGCTCGGAACTGCGGATGCGTTTCAGCTACGGCCGGGTGACGCCCTGGGTGCACAAGGTGGACAACCGTACGGTCGCCGTCGCCGGGCCGGACTCGGTCTGGCTGGACACCGAGGCGGAGACGTACGGCAAGAACCTGACCACCTACTCCGACTTCACCGTCGGCCCCGGCGACCGGGTGGCGTTCACGATCAGCTGGCAGCCCTCGCACCACGAGCCGCCGGCCCTCCCGGAGCCGGAGAACTCGCTGGAGGCGACGGAGAACTTCTGGCGCGAATGGGTCGATCAGTGTACGTACCACGGGCCCTATCGGGAGGCGGTCGTCCGCTCCCTGATCACGCTGAAGGCCCTCACGTACGCCCCGACCGGCGGCATCGTGGCGGCCCCGACCACCTCGCTCCCGGAGGAGATCGGCGGCGTACGGAACTGGGACTACCGCTACACCTGGCTGCGGGACGCCGCGATCACCCTCTCCTCGCTGCTGCGCACCGGGTACCGCGAAGAGGCCCGCGCCTGGCGCGAGTGGCTGCTGCGGGCGGTGGCGGGCGACCCGGAGAACCTCCAGATCATGTACGGCATCGCCGGCGAGCGTGAGCTCGGCGAGGCGGAGCTGGACTGGCTGCCCGGTTACGAGAACTCCGGCCCGGTCCGCGTCGGCAACGGCGCGGCCAACCAGCTCCAGCTCGATGTCTACGGCGAGGTCACCGAGGCGCTGCACCTGGCGCACATGACGGGCCTCACCCGCAACGACTACGCCATGGGCCTCCAGCTCAAGCTGATCGAGTATCTGGAGAAGCACTGGGAGGAGCCCGACGAGGGCATCTGGGAGGTGCGCGGGCCGCGCCGGCACTTCGTGCACTCCAAGGTGATGGCCTGGGTCGCGGTCGACCGGACGATCAAGCTGGTCGAGTCCGGTGACGTCGAAGGCCCGCTGGAGCGGTGGTACCAGCTGCGCGACGACATCCACCGGGATGTCTGCGAGCGCGGCTACGACAAGGAGCGCAACACCTTCACCCAGTCCTACGGGTCGAAGGAGCTGGACGCCTCGCTGCTGCTCATCCCGCAGATGGGCTTCCTGCCACCGGACGACAAGCGGGTCATCGGCACGATCGAGGCGATCCAGCGGGAGCTGTCCACGGAGGACGGCTTCATCCTGCGCTATCCGACGGAGGGCGAGGACGCGGGCGTCGACGGTCTGGCGGGCGACGAGGGCGCGTTCCTGGCCTGCTCGTTCTGGATGGCCGACGACCTGGCGATGATCGGCCGGGTCGACGAGGCGCGCCAGCTGTTCGAGAAGCTGCTGTCGCTCCGCAACGACCTGGGGCTGCTGGCCGAGGAGTGGGACTCCAACCTCCAGCGCCAGGTCGGCAACTTCCCGCAGGCCTTCAGCCACGTCCCGCTGATCGACACGGCCCTGCGGCTGACGGCGAGCGGCGCGTACGTCGGCTGAGACCTCACCGGACCGCCCATCGCGCCCCTCACGGCGCGGTGGGCGGTTCGGCTGTGTACGCCCGGTGCAGCGCCTGGAGGAACCGGGGCGCGGCGGGCAGCTCGGTGGCGCCGATCCGGTGGACCGCCACGCCCGGCGTCCAGGAGTTCAGGACGACCGCGCCGGCCAGGTCGGGCAGGTCGTCGGGGGTGATCGCGGCGGTCCGCTGCTCGACTCCGAGCCGGTCCAGCTGCCGGCGGACGACGCCCATCATGGTGCCCGTCAGGACGTCGGCCTCGGGCCACACGACCGCCTCGCCGTCCCAGAAGGCCAGGTTCCAGATGGTCGCCTCGCTGAAGCGGCCCTCGCGGTCCAGGAAGGCGGCGTCGTCGAAGCCGTCGGCGACGGCCTGCCGCAGGAGGTGGGTCTTGGCGATCTCGCCGACGTGCTTGACGTGCGGCAGGAACCGCTCGTGCTCGACCGCGGCGAGGGCCAGCGGGCCTTCGGGTCCGGTCGACGGGGGCCCGGTCCGCACCAGCAGCGCCAGGTCCGCGTCGGCCGCGGTGAACTCGCCGGCCGTGGAGAAGACCGTGGCCGTCAGCGAGAGGTCGGCCGGGCCGCCCCGGAGTGCGGTACGCAGGTGGGAGCGGACCAGGTCCTCGGGCAGGGCCCGGCCGAACAGTTCGACCGAAGCGGACCGCAGCCGCTCCAGATGGAGGTCGAGGCCCCGGACCCGGCCCTCGCGGATCTGCATCGCGGTGAAGTGGGCGTGGCCCGCGAAGGCGAGCGGGGCGAGGTCGGCGGTGGCCGCCGGGCGGCCGTTCAGGTGCGCGATGTGCGGGGAAACTTCGTTCATGGTCCGGACGTTAAGGCTTGACACCGGTGACAAGGTCAAGCGGAGGGGTGGGGGAAGCATGCTGATCGGGGAGCTGTCGCGGCGGACGGGCGTCAGCGCGCGGTCGTTGCGCTACTACGAGGCGCAGGGGCTGCTGGAGGCCGGGCGCGGCGCGAACGGCTATCGCGCCTACGCCGAGGAGGCCGTGGTGACCGTCAAGCAGATCCGCGCGCTGCTGCGGGCCGGGCTGTCCACCGAGGTGATCCGCCAGGTGCTGCCGTGCGCCCGGGGCGACCAGCCCGGGTTCGACTGGTGCGCGGAGCTGCGGGAGATCCTCGGCGGGGAGCTGGCGGAGATGGACGACCAGATCGAGGCGCTGCGGCGCAGCCGGGGCACGCTCGCGGGGTTGCTGACCGGGCGGTGACGGGCGGTGAGCCGTCCGGCCCCGGGGTGCCCGGGGCCGGAGACGGCCCGCTCTCACTCAAAGGCCGCTGCCGCTTCCTTGAGCGCGGCGGCCACCGCCTCCGGCGCGTCCGGGCCCGGCTCGCCGGGGGTGTAGGTGACCGAGCGCAGCGCTCCGTCGTAGCGGAAGGTCCGGTGGCGCTCGAACAGGGGCCAGGAGACCGGGGACTTGCGGTCGATGCCGATGCTGATGCCCTGGAACGGGGCCATGCCGATGAGCTGGTGGACGCTGGGCGGGGTGGCCCGTACCTCGCCGTCGACGCTGACCGTGAACGACCAGCGCAGCCCCTTCTCCGCCGTGGCGGCCAGCGCGATGACATGGGCGCCGGGCGCGAGCGGTCCGGCGTCGGTCTCGTGCAGGACGCCGTATTCGTTGTAGGCCAGGTGCAGCCGCCCGTCCTCCACGTACAGGCTGTAGCCGCCGCCCTGGTCACCGTGCGAGACGAGCACCCCCTCCCCCGTCCCGTCGATGACGACGGTGATCTCGAAGGAGCGCAGGGAGACCAGCCGGGAGGACCGGTAGCGCTCCAGTTCCGGGGTGCCGGGCAGCAGGGTCAGCGGGCGGGCGAGGCGTTGTTCGGCGGGATTGCGGCGGGCGAGCGCGCCGCTGCCGTCGGGCAGCGGGAAGACCCCGTCGCGCCAGGCGGCCGCCTCCCAGGCCTCGGACAACTCCTCGACCAGGCCGGGGCGTTCGGCGGCGAGGTCGTGGACCTCGGTGGGGTCGGTGCGGATGTCGTACAGCGCCCACTCGGAGTCGTCGTAGGGCGCGCCGGGGCGATGGAGGGTGACGAGCTTGTGGCCGCCCCGGTAGTAGCTGCGGTTGCCGGTCATCTCGCAGTACTGCTCGGGGTGGGTGGAGGCGTGGTCCGGGTCGGCGAGTACGGGGGCGAAGCTGATGCCGTCCGGTTCCTGGAGGGTGACGCCGCGCCGCTCGGCCGGGCGGTCGAGTCCGGCGAGCCGCAGCAGGGTGGGGGCGATGTCGGTGACGTACTGGTACTGCGTGCGGACCCCGGGGGCCAGCAGCTCCTCGCGGGCGCCCTTGGGCCAGGACAGGACGAACGGGACGCGCACCCCGCCGGCGTAGGTGTGCCCCTTGTACAGCCGGAAGGGGGTGTTGGAGGCCATGCCCCAGCCGCGCGGGTAGTGGACGAGGCTGCGCGGGCCGCCGATCAGTTCGGGGTCGCGGTCGACGTCGGGGGTCCAGTCGCCGGGCAGGGCGGGGTGGTGGACGAAGCGGCTGAAGTAGGAGCGGGTGCCCTCCAGGCCGCCTTCGCCGGTGCCGCCGTTGTCGGAGGTGAAGACGATGATGGTGTTGTCGAGTTCGCCGAGCGCTTCGAGGGTGTCGGTGAGCCGGGCCAGGTTCTGGTCGATGTTGTCGACGAGTGCCGCGTAGACCTCCATGTAGCGGGCGTAGAGCCTCTGTTGCTCCGGGGTGAGGCTATCCCAGGCGGGGACGTCGAGGCCGGCCTCGCTGTTGCGGTCGGGCAGTTCGGTGCCGGGCGGCAGCAGTCCGGCGGCGAGCTGGGCGGCGAAGCGGCGTTCCCGCAGGACGTCCCAGCCCTCGTCGTAGCGGCCCTTGTGGCGGGCGATGTCCGCGGGCTTGGCCTGGAGCGGGCCGTGGACGGCGTTGTGGGCGAGGTAGAGGAAGAACGGCTTGTCGGGGTCGTGGGCGCGCAGCGACTTCACCATGGAGATCGCCTGGTCGGTGATGTCGTCGGTGTAGTAGTAGTCGTCGGCGAAGTCGTCGATGTCCAGCGGGCTGTTGTCGCGGACGAGTTGGTGCGGGTGGAAGAGGCTGGTGAGGCCTTCGAGGACGCCGTAGTACTGGTCGAAGCCCTTGTTCAGCGGCCAGTTGTCGCGGTCGTCGGCGGCGTTGGAGGCGGAGTCGCGGACCAGGTGCCATTTGCCGACGGCGTAGGTGGCGTAGCCGGTGTCGTGGAGCAGTTCGGCGAGTGTGGGGATGTCGTCGGCGATCTCCATGCCGTAACCGGGGAAGCCGGGGTCGGAGTTGGCGACCATGGCGTAGCCGACGCGGTGCGGGTTGAGGCCGGTGAGCAGGGCGGCGCGGGCCGGTGAGCAGAGCGGCATGGTGTGGTAGTTGGTGAGCCGTACGCCGTTCTCGGCGAGCGCGTCGAGCGTCGGGGTGGCGATCTCGGAGCCGAAGGGGCCGATGTCGCTGTAGCCCATGTCGTCGACGAGGACGACGACGATGTTGGGGGCCTTGCCGCCGGGAGTGGTGCGCGGCGGCCAGGAGGGCTCCGACTCGGCGAAGGTGCGGCCGACCCGGCCGGGGAAGCCTGCGTAGGGGTCGCGTCGGGTGGGGTCGGTGGTCATCGGCGGGGCTCTCCGTCACGGCTGGGGTGGTGGTCGTCGGGCAGCGGGAACAGCCGGGCCAGTTCGTCGGCCACGGCGGTGAGTTGGGGGCGTCCGGGGTGTCCGGTGAAGGCGGCGATCTGGAGCAGGGTGGAGCCGCCGCGGACGGTCAGCAGCTCGGTGTCGAGCAGTCCGGGCACGATCCGGCGGACCGTGTCGGCAGCCGCCGGTTCGGCCAGCAGATCCGCCAGTGGCGTACGGAGGTTGAGCGCGCCCTCGGTGAACTCGTCCGAGCGGGCGGCGGGTTCGCGGGCCGCTTCCGACCGCTCGCGCTGGGCCGCGACGAGCAGGTGGGCCTCGGTCACCCGGTCGGGATCGTCCGGGACGCCGAGGCGGGCGTACTGGTCGGCGGGGGCGTCGTTCTCGCGCAGCCCTTCCACCAGCAGCCGGAGCATGCGCAGCTCGACCGCGTCGTCGACGACCGGCTTCTCCTGACGCGGGTCGGCGGCCAGGTCGAAGAGGAGCGTGCCGAAGCGCTGCGGGCCCAGGAGCGGGGAGGGGCGGGCGGGGACGCGGAGGGTGGGCACGCCCTTGGTGAACGCGAACGGTTCGGCCAGGGTCAGCCCGGCCAGCTCCTCGGGGGTGAAGCGGCCGCGGATACGGGTCGGCATCAGGGTGTGCTCGTACAGCGGCTGGTTGGTGTCGTCGTGGCAGGCCCGCATGTAGACGTACCGTCCGTCGGTGACGTTCACATGGCCGCCGAACATGCCGAACAGGACTGATTCTCTGGGCTGTCGGGCGTCGGCGGTCTCGCGCAGCGGGCGGCCCTGGACGTCCGGCGGGATCTCGGCGCCGAAGAAGTCCAGCAGGGTCGGCGCGAGGTCGACGGTCTGGACGAGCGATCCGTCGCGGGTGCCGTCCCGGTCCGGGCGGCGCGGGTCGTGGACGAAGAGCGGGGTGTGGACCAGCTCTTCGTACCAGGGGGTGACGACCTTCGCCCACCAGCCCTTCTCGCCGAGCAGATAGCCGTGGTCGGTGCAGACGATCAGCAAGGTGTCGTCCCACAGGCCGTGTTCGTCCATCGCGTCGAGGACCCGGCCGAGCGAGTGGTCGCACATGGAGAGCAGCGCCGCGTACTCGTACCGGGCGTGGCTCTCCTGTTCCTCGGTCTCGGTGACCCGGTTGTAGTCGGGCCAGTCGAAGTGCGGGCCTTCGTAGTCGTGCGGGTAGAGGTCCTTGTAGTGGTCCTGGGTGAAGAAGGGTTCGTGCGGGTCGAAGGTCTCGATCTGGACGAACCAGTCGTCCTCGGTGTGGTTGGTGCGCAGGAACTCCAGCCCGGCGTCGAAGGTGAGGGTCTGCGGCTGCTTCGCCTCGGTGTCCAGGTACCGCCGGTTGACCCAGTCCTGCCGCCAGAGGTCGTTGCGGGTGGCGCGCAGGTTCTCCGGGATGTCCGGGTCGGCGACCTGGCCCTTCCAGGCGTCGCCCTCCTGGCCCCGGAAGAACTCCCAGGAGTTGTAGCGGCCGTGGTAGGTGGCTCCGCCGTCCTCCCAGTAGTGCTGGTGGTCGCTGACGAGGTGGGTGTAGACGCCGTGCCGTTTCAGGATCTCGGGCATGGAGTCGTCGAACGGCTCCAGCGGGCCCCAGCCCCGGTGCAGGAAGTTGTGGCGTCCGGTGTGCAGTTCACGGCGGGCCGGCATGCAGGGCATGGAGCCCGCGTAGCACCGGTCGTAGGTGACCGTACGTTCCGCGAGACGGCGGAAGTTGGGGGCGTGGGTCCAGTCGGCGCCGTACGGCGGCAGCAGATGCCGGTTGAGGCTGTCGAACATCACCATGACGGCCTTCACGCGGGGTTCCGTCCTTCCGCAGGATCAACGGGCTTCAGGTCGCGGGCGCGGCGGAAGCCGCCGTGGCCGGTCGAGGAGTCGGGGGTGTTGTGGGAGCGGGCGGCGACCCGGTAGCGGTTGCAGTACGAGGCGTGGCAGAGGTAGGAGCCGCCCCGGATGACGCGTTCGCCGGGTCCGTAGGCGTCCGCGCACCACTCCCAGACGTTGCCGGAGGTGTTGTGGAGCCCGTGGCCGTTGGGCTCGTACGCGGTGACGGGCACGGTGCCGGTACGGCCGCCGGGCCGCTCCGAGCGGTGCGGGAAGCGGCCGAGCCAGGTGTTGCACATCTCGCGGCCTTCGGGCGTGAAGTCGTCGCCCCACGGATAGCGGGCCCCGTCCAGGCCGCCGCGCGCCGCGTACTCCCACTCCGCCTCGGTGGGCAGCCGGGTGCCGGTCCAGTCGCAGTAGGCCAGGGCGTCGTCGTACGAGATGTGGACGACGGGGTGGTCGGCCCGGTCCGTGACGTCGGAGCCGGGCCCTTCCGGCGCGTCCCAGGTCGCGCCCGCGACGCCGAGCCACCAGGGCGCGCCGGGCACCCGTCCGAGGATGTGGCGCTCGGCGGCCTTCGGATGGACCAGCAGATGGAAGACGTAACTGCTGCCGTGGCGTTCGGCGTCGGTGCGGTGGCCGGTGGCGGCCGCGAAGGCCGCCCAGTCGGCGTTGGTGACGACGGTGGTGTCGATGGCGAAGGGCGCCACGGTGACGTCCCGCACCGGGCCTTCCCGGTCGGCGAGGTAGCCCTCGTCGAAGGCGTCGCCCATCCGGAAGGCTCCGCCGGGCAGTTCGACCATCACGCCTCGTTCGGTGGCGGCAGTGCGGCGGACGGCCGGGAGCGGCAGGAGAGCCGTCGACGCTCCCGTACATGCGCGTCCGGGCGCGCAGCAGGCGTTCACGCGAGCACCTCGGACTTCTTCGGCACCGGTTTCACGAGTACGGGTACGGGCTCAGGCGCCGCTGCCAACAGGGCCCGGGTGTACGGGTCCTGAGGGTGCTCGCAGACCTCGTCGGCGCTGCCGGTCTCCACGATCCGGCCCCGGTGCATGACCGCGATGCGGTGGCTGACCTGGCGGACGACGGCGAGGTCGTGGGCGATGAAGACCAGGGCGAGGCCCAGATCCCGCTGGAGGTCGGTGAGCAGGCCGACGATCTGCGCCTGCACGGAGACGTCGAGCGCGGAGACGGGTTCGTCGCAGATGAGGACGGACGGGTCGGGGGCAAGCGCCCGCGCGATGCCGATGCGCTGGCGCTGGCCGCCGGAGAACGAGCGCGGGTGCCGGTCGGCGACGGCCGGGTCGAGACCGGCGAGCGTGAGCAACTCGGCGACCCGGGCCTCCCGCTCGTCCCGGTCGCCGAGACCGAAGGCGACCAGCGGCTCGGCGACGATCTGCCCGACGGTCATCCGGGGGTTGAGGGAGGCGTAGGGGTCCTGGAACACCATCTGGACCTGCCGGCGCACCGCGTGCAGCGCCCGCCGCGAGGGCCGGGTGACGTCCTCGCCGCGCAGCCGCAGCGTGCCCCCGTCCGAGGGGTGGGCGTGCGCCAGCACCCGGGCCAGGGTCGACTTGCCCGAGCCGGACTCCCCCACGATGCCCAGGGTCTCCCCCTCGGCCAGGGTCAGCGACACCCGGTCCAGCGCGGTGAACCCGGCACCCCGAACGCCACGCCGCCGGTACGTCTTGACCAGCCCCTCCGCCTCCAGCACCACGGCCCCGGGCGCGGGCCGGTCGATCCGGGCGGGCGGCGGGGGCGCGGGCAGCGGTTCGGTGCGCCCGGCGGCGGGCAGGCAAGCGGCCCGCACCCCGTCGGTCAGCTCGACGAGCGGGGGCGTCCCCGTACGGCAGCGGTCCTCGACGAGCGTGCAGCGCGCGGCGAACGCGCAGCCGTCGCCGAGCAGCGCGAGGTCGGGCGGGGAGCCGGGGATGCCGGTGAGCCGGGTGCCGGAGGGGGCGGAGAGCCGGGGCACGGCGGCGAGGAGGCCCGCGGTGTACGGGTGGCGGGGGCGGGTGAGGACCTCGGCGGTGGGCCCGTCCTCCACGACGGTGCCGCCGTACATGACGAGGACGCGTGCGCAGGAGCGGGCGACGACGCCCATGTTGTGGGTGATGAGGACGAGGGCGGTGCCGGTCTCGCGGTTGAGGTCGGCGAGGAGGGTGAGGATCTGCTCCTGGACGGTGGCGTCCAGCGCGGTGGTCGGTTCGTCGGCCAGCAGGATGTCCGGTTCGCCGGCCAGGGCCATCGCGATGAGGATGCGCTGGCGCTGCCCGCCGGAGAACTGGTGCGGGTGGCCGTCGATACGGCGGTGGGGTTCGGGGATGCCGACCCGGTCGAGGAGGTCGACCGCGCGGGCCCGGCGGGCGGCGCGGTCGCGTTTGCCGTGGGCTCGCAGCACCTCGTCCAGGTGGCGGCCGACGCTCAGCACCGGGTTCAGCGCCGTCATCGGGTCCTGGAAGATCATGCCGATGCGCGCACCGCGTACCGCCCGCAGCTCCTCGTCGGTGGCGGCGGCGAGATCGTGGCCGTCCAGGAGGACGGAGCCGGTGGCGAGGCGGCCGGTGCCGGGCAGCATCCGGGTCAGGGCGAGCGCGGTGGTGGACTTGCCGGAGCCGGACTCGCCGACGACGGCGAGGGTCTCGCCCCGGCGCAGGGTGAAGGAGAGGTTGCGCACGGCGTGCAGGGGCGAGCCGTCGGGGCCGGTGAAGTCGACGCCGAGGCCGCGGACTTCGAGGAGTTCGCGGGCGGTACGTCCAGGGGCCTCCCCCGGCGTGAGGTCCTGGGACAGGGCGGTCATCGGCGTATCTCCCGGTTGAGCGCCTCGGCGATGAGCGAGAGTCCGAGGACGAGCGCGGTCACGGTGATCAGCGGCCCGGCGGCGAAATGCGGGGCCTGGTCGAGGTAGGGCATCGACTGGCTCAGGACGGAGCCGAGCGTCGGCTCCGGCGGCCGGACGCCCACACCGAGGAAGCTCATCGCGCCCTCGATGAAGACGGCGACGGTCAGCGACACGGCGATCTGGACGATCAGCGGGTCGGCGGCGTTGGGCAGGATGTGCCGGACGAGCACCCGGGGGCCCGAACTGCCGCCGACCCGGGCGGCGGTGACGTACTCCCGCTCCCGCTGGACGAGGATCCCGCCGCGCAGCAGCCGCCCGAACGCCGGGATCTCGGCGAGCGCGATGACCAGGACCACGGGCAGTCGGCCGGGGCCGAGGATCGCGGTGACGGCGAGCGCGAGGATCAGGCCCGGGAAGGCCAGGATGAGGTCGAAGACCCGCTGCACGAGGGTGTCGGCGACCGGGTGCGCCGCCGCTGCCAGGGCGAACAGGCAGCCTAGGGCCGCACCGAGGGGGACGGCGATCGCGATGATCCCGAGGTCGGCGCGGATGCCGTACAGGACCCGGCTGAGCAGGTCGCGGCCGAGGTCGTCGGTGCCGAGCGGGTGGCCGGGCGTGCCGAGGGCGGCGAGGCTCTGGCCGCTCTGGTCGGTGGGCCCGTGACCGGCGAGGAGCGGGGCGAGCAGTCCGGCGAGGACCACCACGCCGACGAGGAGCAGGCCGGTCCGGGCGCGGGCGGTGGAGAGCGCGGCGCGGTAGGGGTGGCGGGGGCGTACGGCCTTACGCGCGCTCACAGGTTTCCGCAGGCTGTCGGGCAGGGCCTCCGGGGACGCCGGGGCGAGGTCGGGGGTCGAGGTCATGGCGGTCACTCCCACCTGATCCGGGGGTCGAGCCAGGCGTACACGAGGTCGGTGAGCAGTTGGACGACGACGAACACGGCGACCAGGAGGAGCAGCAGGTCCTGGACGACGGGGTAGTCGCGGCGTTGGAGGCCCTGTTCGGCGAGCTGGCCGAGGCCCGGCCAGGCGAAGATCGCCTCCACCAGGACGGCTCCGCCGAGCAGGTGTCCGGTCTGCATGCCGAGCAGGGTGACGACGGGCGGGAGGGCGTTGGGCAGCGCGTGCCGCCACAGCAGCCGGCGCGGGGCGACTCCGGCGGCCGTGGCGGTGCGGATGTAGTCCTCGGCCAGCGCGCGTTCGATCCCGTCCTTGAGGTAGCGGCCGAGTACGGCGGCGCTGGGCAGGGCGAGGCAGAGCGCGGGCAGCAGCAGGTACTGCGCGGCGAGGTCGGGTGCGGTGAGGAAGGCCACCCGGCCGCCCGGCGGCAGGACGCCGAGGACCACGGCGAACAGCACCACGAGGAGCACTCCGCTGACGAACGGCGGCACGGCGAGCGCGGCGGTCGTGGTGACCCGGATCGCGCTGCGGACCCAGCGGCTGCGCGAGACGGCCCCGAGGATGCCGAAGGCCGTACCGAGCACGATGACGAACAGCAGCGCGGCCACGGTCAGTTCGGCGGTCGCGCCGAGCCCGCCGCCGATCAGGTCGGAGACCTCGCCGCCGATCGCGTACGAGGGTCCGAGGTCGCCGGTGAGCAGCGAGCCGATCCAGCGGGCGTACTGGGAGACGAGGGGCGCGTCGAGGCCGAGCCGGTCGCGGATCGCGGCGACGGTGGCCGGGGAGGCGTCGGGCCCGGCGAGGGAGGTCGCGGGGTCGCCGGGGACGAGCCGCAGGATGGTGAAGATGAGGAAGGAGGCGGCGAACAGGACGAGGAGGGCGGAGGGCAGCCGCCTCAGCAGGTAGCTGCGCATGTCACACCAGGTAGGCGTCGTCGAGGTTGAGATAGGAGAACTTGTTCTGGGTGACGCCGTGCAGCCGGTCGGCGCTGACCTCGACCTGGCCGCGTACGACGAGGTCGATGATGAACGCCTCCTCCAGCAGGATGCCGGAGATCTTCTCGTGCAGGGCGTTGGCCTCGGCCACGCTCGACTCCGGCTTCGTCCAGGCCTCTCGGACGACCTTCGTGTACGCCGCGGAGCGGTACTTGGAGGTGTTCTTGGCCTCGTTGAACGGATAGGCGCTCACCGCGAGCGTGGAGGGCTGGACCTGGGCGAAACCGTGGCCCATGGACCACAGGGCGGGCATCTGCTGTGAGATCAGCTTCTTCTGTGCGGTGGCCCCGTCGGTCGGCTCCAGGGTGACGTGGACGCCGATCTGCTTGAGGTCGTACTGGATGGACTCGGCGATGGCGGTCTCGCCGGGCAACGCGATGTGCAGCAGCGGCAGTTCGAGCTTGCGATGCCCGGCCGATTTCAGCAGCTCGCGGGCCTTGCCGGGGTTGTGGGTGTAGTGGGTGCGGTGCGCCTCGTCGAAGGCGGGCGAGGACTTGGGCCACGGGGCGGCCGAGGCGATTCCGTAGCCGCCGAGGGTCTGGGCGAGGAGCCGCTCGCGGTCGACGGCCCAGGCGAGGGCCTGGCGGACGGTCCGGTCGTTCAGCGGGGCGACGGTGGTGTTGACGCCGAGGTAGGCGGCGCCCGCTCCGGTGTCGTAGTCGACGATCTTCAGCCGGGAGTCGCTCTTGACGACGCCGAGGCTCTTGCCGGGCACATGGAAGGAGAGCTGGGACTGGCCGGAGCGCAGGGACGAGATCAGCGCGTCGGCCTGGGGTATGACGCGCAGTTCGACGCCGTCGAGGTAGGGGCGGTCCGGCTGCCAGTAGCGGTCGTTGCGGGTCAGGGTCAGGCCGGAGCCGGGGCTCCATTTCTTCAGCCGGAACGGTCCGGTGCCGATGAGCTTCTTTCCGGTGACGGCGTCCTCCACGCTCTTCTCATCAGTGATGATCATGAATTCGAAGAGGTCGAAGAGGTTGTTCACCGGGTGGGCGAGTTTGAGCACCAGCTCGTGGTCGCCGCGCTTCTCGAAACCGGTGATCGCGGCGGCCGTGCTGCGCAACTGGGCGGCCCGGACCGGGTTCTGGAGGTTCTTCACGGCGAAGATCACATCGTCGGCGGTGAAGGCCCGGCCGTCGTGGAAGGTCACGTCGTCGCGGAGGTGCAGGGTGATGGCGCGCCCGTCCTTCGCGTACGTCCAGGAGGTGGCGAGCTCCGGCTTCGGGGTGAGGTCGTCGTCGTAGCGGGTGAGGGTGTTGTAGATCAGCCGCTGCTGGAGGGACTGGCCGCTCTGCGCGAACAGCAGGGCGGGGGTGAAGTCGGCGTTGATGGCGACGCTCAGGATGCCGCCGCGCTTGGGCGCGTCGCCGGCCTCCTTCGGGTCGGACGAGGCCTCGGAGACCGCCGAGCGGCAGCCCGCCAGGCCCAGTCCGAGCAGCAGGGAGCCGCCGCCCGCGGCACGCAGGGCGGTGCGCCGGGAGGGCCCGGCGGACGGGCGCGGGAGCGGGGACGAGGACGGGGGCGGGGTGGGGTACAGCTCGGTCATCGGAGCCTGCCTGTGACGGTGAGGGACGGAGGAGAAGGGCTGGAGCGGAAGAGCTGGAAGGAAAGGGCCGGAGGCAATTAATTCCGCTGCGGGAGCAATTGAACGGGGCGATGCGCACGCCGGAACGCACGCGGGTACGGATTCGGGTTCGGGTGTACGGGTGCGGAGGCTCAGGCTCCCGTGCGGTCGAGGACGTACGGGAGCGGCGCGGGATCACGCGGAAGCATGCCCGACGACGGGTCCGGCGACGGGCCTGACGACAGGTCTACGGAGCTACGGAGAGCGCTCGGATCTCAAGTGCGCAGAGGCGCGATTCGGCACGGAGAGCCGGACCGGGCACGGCGAACACGCGGGGGTCCGGGGTCAGTTGCGGACGGCACAGACCGCGCTGGCCTGTCGACAGAGGTCGACGTGCCTGCGGGAGACGAGGCGCATGTCCGGGTTCACGGGAGCAATATGACAGCGGCCTCGCCGGAAGGTCAACCCGGTCTGTCCGGATCCTGGTACGAAAACACCTCGTGTCCGCTACGCGCGGCTACCGGTCGAAGGTCGTCAGCGGGCTCCTGAACAGCGGATTCAGCAGAATCGTGCCGCCCGCGACGGGCAGGACGGTCATCCCGGCATGCGGACCGACGATCCGTTCGGGGTCGCCGCAGACATGGGACAGGTCGACCGCGGCGCCCCGGATCTCCTCCAGATACTCCGGGTTGAGCAGGCTGGAGTGCTCGGTGACCACGACCAGATCCGGGTTGAGGACGTCGAGCAGCAGCGCGGTGGCCCGGCCCACCGCGCGGGCCCGCTCGCGCAGCAGCCGGTCCGCCCGCCGGTCACCGGCCGCCGCCGCGTCCACCAGCAGGAACACATCGGCTTCGGGCACGATCCCGCGCCGCACGGCGGTCCGGCCGACCGCCACGTTGGAGGCCGTCGCCTCCAGGCAGCCGGTGCGGCCGCAGGGGCAGGCGACCGTGGAGTCCGGCACGGGCAGATGGGCGACGTCCCCGGCTCCGGAGCCCGGCCCCTGGTGGACCACCCCGGCGATGCCCAGGGCGGCGTCGACGACATTGCCGATGAAGAGATGGACCAGGCTGCGGCGCGCCGCCGGGTGTCCGAAGAGGATCTCGGACTGGGCGATGGCGCGGGCGTGGTTGTCGATGCGGACGTCGATTCCGCCCAGGCCGCGGGAGAGTTCGGCGGCGAGCGGCCGCTGGTGCCAGCCCAGCGTGTCGTGCCGTACCGCCGTGCCGAGCGCGGGATCGACCCAGCCGCCGAGCGCCGCACCGACCCCCAGCAGCCGGCGGCCCCGGACCGCCTCGTCGAGGAAGGTCCGCAGCCCGGCGAGGACACGGCCGGACAGGTCGCCGGGGTCGATGCCCTCGTGCGCGAAGGTGCGGCGGGCGAGCAACCGGCCCCGGAGATCCAGCAGGCCGAACGTCGACCCGGGCACCCCGATGTGGACGCCGCCGGCCACCGGCCCCTCGGCCTCACCGGTGTTCAGGTCGACCGGGATCTGCGGTCTGCCGACGCCGCTGCTCTCCACCAGCTCGGGCAGTTCACGGACCAGACCGAGGCGGACGAGATCGGTGCACTGGCGCGAGACGGCGGCGGGGCTGAGACCGGAGAGGGCGGCGATCGACCGCCGGGCGACGGGCCCGTGGTCGAGCACCACGCGCAGGACGGTCGCGGCGTTGGCCTCGCGGCGGCCGTCGCCGGCGGTCCGGAACAGCTGGGGGGCGGCGGTCATGGGGGCCTTCCTTCGGTCCTGCGCCACGGGCGGCGCTCGCAACGTTACGGCGGCGTGAAATCGCGCGGGGGCCCGTGCCCGGTCGTGGGACGGGGTGCCGAACCGGTCCGGAATCATGGAGACAACCGCAGGTCAGAGGCATTCCGGCGGTGCGTGCTCGGACGGGTTCCGGGCCGTGCGCAAGCGCCGATTCAACCACCGCCGGATGCGGGCAGGGAGGCGGGCCGGTGCTTGACGTGCGGCGCGGGGCGCTGGAATTCTCCGGGGCATGTTCGCGACGGCCGTTTCCGACGCGCGGCCCGCCCACGCCGGCCGCACCGCGGCAGTGGCCGCGTGTCCGCGCCGCTGTACCGCCGGCTGATCTGCCGCTCGGCTCCACACTTTCTCGGCGTGCCACACCGCACCCGCGTCACTCCCCTTCTCCTGTCCGCACCCACGCCCTGCCGGACCCCTCCCTGCCTCAATTAATTCCGCTCCAAGATTAATCAATGGTTGGTCTTGGCTCCCGAAAGGAATCCGCCATGTCCTCGGCAACCACCGCCACCGCCTCCACCGTCACCGTCCAGAAGGTCGGCGGCCGTCTCGGCGCCGTCATCTCCGGCGTACGGCTCGGCGGCAACCTCGACGCCGCGACCGTCGCGGAGATCCGGTCCGCGCTGCTGGCCAACAAGGTCGTCTTCTTCCGTGGCCAGGACCACCTGGACGAGGAGAGCCACGAGGCGTTCGGCCGGCTGCTCGGCGCCCCGGTCGCCCACCCCACCGTCCCGTCCGCCGACGGCCGTTACTCCCTCGGCATCGACTCCGACCACGGCGGCCGGGCCAACCAGTGGCACACCGACGTCACCTTCGTGCCCGCCTACCCGGCCTTCTCCATCCTGCGCGCCGTCGTCGTCCCGCCCTACGGCGGCAACACCCTGTGGGCCAACACCGCCACCGCCTACGACGGGCTTCCCGAGCCGCTGCGGGTCCTCGCCGACTCGCTGCGGGCCGTGCACTCCAACGACTACGACTACGCGGCGCTGCGCCCGCAGGCCGTGCCGGAGGCGCTGAAGCAGTACAAGGAGGTGTTCACCTCGACGAAGTTCCTCACCGAGCACCCGGTGGTGCGGGTCCACCCGGAGACCGGCGAACGCGTCCTGCTGCTGGGCAACTTCGTCCAGCGGATCGCCGGACTGACCGGCCAGGACTCCCGTACGCTCCTGAACCTCTTCCAGTCCCACATCGAGCGCCCCGAGAACACCGTGCGCTGGCAGTGGCAGGTCGGCGACGTCGCGATCTGGGACAACCGCGCCACCCAGCACTACGGCGTGGACGACTCCGACGCCCACGAGCGCAAGCTCCGCCGCGTCACGGTCGACGGGGACGTGCCCGTCGGCGTCGACGGCCGCTCCTCCACGCTGATCTCGCCCGAGGAGGTCCCCGACCCGGCGTTCGGCATCGCCTCCGGAGCGTCCACGGCGGCCTGACCACGAGCTGACCACGGTCGTCACGCCTCCCCTGCCATGCGCACCCGGGCTCCCGGGCGGTAGCGTCCTGAACAGGACAGTCCGGATCAGGACGACCGCCCGGGAAGCGGGCAGGACACCAGGGGAAAGCGGGCCGGGTACGTGGAGAGCCACAGCGGAATCACCGTGCAGCGGGCGCTGGAGCTGCCGGGGCTGCGCGCCGGGCTCCCGGAGGTGGTGGCCGGCGCCGACCGGCTGAACCGTACGGTGCGCTGGGTGCACGCGGGCGAGGTACCGAACATCGCATCGCTCCTCAAGGGCGGCGAGCTGCTCCTGACCACCGGCCTGGGTCTGGGCGCCCGCCCCGCCGAACAGCGCGCCTTCGTCCGCCGCCTCGCCGACCGGGGCATCGCGGCCCTGGTGGTGGAGCTGGGCCCGCGGTTCGGCCGGCTGCCCGCCTCCATCGTGGACGCCGCCCGCGCGGCCGGGCTCCCGCTGGTCCAGCTGCACCGCGAGGTGCCGTTCGTCGCGGTGACCGAAGAGGTGCACACCGAGATCGTCAACGGGCACTACGCGCTGCTCCAGCAGGCGGAGGAGGTGCACCGGCGCGCCACCCGGGCGCTGCTGGACGGCGGCGGGGTGCCGCAGGTCCTCGGGATCCTCGCCGACTTCACCGCCAACCCGGTCTTCCTGGAGACGCCCGACGGTCAGCTCCTGTACGCGGCGTCCACCGGCACCGGCCCGGTGGGCGCGGACCCGCTCCAGGTCTGGGAGGGGATGCGCGGCGACCGGGCGGCCCGGGAGAGCCCGCCGACCGGTGCGGTGCTGGTGGACGTGCCCGGTGGCGGGCCCGAGACCGGTTCGGTACGGGCGCGGCTGGTGCTGCTCGCGGTGTCCGGGCCGCTGGCGACCGTGCACCGGATGGCGGCGGAGCGTGCGGCGGGGCTCCTCGCCGTCGTCCTGATGCAGGCCCGGCAGGAGGAGGAGCTGGCCGCCCGGGGCCGGGGCGACTTCCTCACCGACCTCGCGGAGGGCCGGATCGCCCCGGAGGACGCCCCGGCCCAGGCCCGGGTGCTCGGCTTCCGGCCCGGCGACACCCCGCTCCTCCCGGTGGTGATGCGGCTGGCCCCCGAGCTGTCGCCGTCGGGCAACTGGGCGCTGCTGGCCCGTGCGGTCCTGGAGGAGCTGGCCTCGGTCGGGGTGCCGGTGCTGCTCGGCGTAAGGCCCGTGGAGGGGCGGGTTCCGCTGCTGCTCGGGCTGCGTTCGGAGGGCGAGCGCACGGCGGTCGCGGACCGGGTGGCGGCGGCGCTGCGGGCGGGCGTGGAGCGGGCCGGTCTCGACCGTGCCGGTTCGCAGCCGCCGGTGGTCGTGGTCGGCGTACCGGGCGGCTGGGCCGCGGCGGGCGCGGGGCTGCGGCACGCCTCGGAGACGGCGACGGCCGCGCAGGGCCTGGACGACCGGCCCTGGTACGACGCCCGGCGCCTCGACATCGACCTGCTGCTGTGGCGGCTGCGGGACCATCCGGACCTGGCGGCGTTCGTGAACCGGGCGATCGGCCCGCTGCGCGAACACGACCGCACCTCGCGCCCGCCGTTGCTGCCGACGCTCCAGGCCTATCTGGCGCACGCGGGCCGCAAGGCGGAGACCGCCCGCGAGCTGCACCTCAACCGCCAGACGCTCTACAACCGCCTCGCCCGGATCGGCGAGCTGCTGGGCACGGACCTGGACGACCCGCAGACGGTACTGGCTCTGAGCCTGGCGCTGCGGGCCCGCCGCCACACGACCTGACCCGGCCGGGGTGCGCGACGGCTCAGCGCGTCCGCCCCGTCGCCAGCGGCTGCGCCAACTCGTCGTAGACGCTGAGCACATGGGCGATCGTGTCGTCCTCGGTGGGCCAGCCCGCCGCCTGCACCCGCCCGGCCTCGGCGAGCCGGGCGCGCGCCGCCGGGTCACCGAGCAGCCGCACGACCGTACGGGCGAGGGCCTCGGCGTTCCCGTACGGCACCAACTCGGCCGCGCTGCCGACCAGTTCGGGCACGCCGCCGACCGCGGTGGCGACCAGCGGCACCCCGGCCCGCAGCGCCTCCTGCGCCAGCAGGGAGCGACCCTCCCACCGGCTCGGCAGCAGGGCCAGGTCGGCGGTGGCCAGCAACTCACCCACCCCGTCCCGGCGTCCGATGAGGGTGACGGGCAACTCCTCGTCCCTGATCCGCCGTTGCAGGGCGCCCCGGTCCCGCCCCTCCCCCGCGATGACGAGCAGCGGTACGGGGTCCAGGCGCCGCCAGACGCGGGCCGCGTCCAGCAGGGTGCCGAAGCCGTGATGCGGTACGAGACTGCCGACGGCCATCAGCAACGGCCGGTCCACCGCGCCCAGTTCGGCCCGCACCTTGCCGTCGTCGTCGGCAGCGGCGGCGTCGGCCGGGCGCGGCTGCGGGACGGCGATGGGGGCGAGCCGGGCGTCGCGCGCGCCGCGCTCGCGGGCCCGGTCCACCAGGTCGGAGGAGGGGGCGAGGACCACGGCCGCCGCC
>NZ_JAAGMH010000028.1:0-73611 GCF_010548505.1 Streptomyces sp. SID14515
GCCTGCGGCGGCAACACCCACCCCGACGGCGAATCGTGCGTCACCCTCGCGCGGATCGGGCCGGACACCTGGGCCCTGGGCGACAGCAAGCGCCCCGACGCCGAGCCGTTGCGGTTCACGACGGCCGAGCTGGACGCGGCGGGCATCGACCCCGACCGCTTCGACCTCTCCGCCTGAGCCGCCGTGCACCACCACGGCTACGCCTGGCTCGGGGAGAAGCGGACGTTCGACAAGGAGAGCATCCGCAGGCCCCCGGGCCAGGCGCCGACGGCGACCAGCGAGCAGGACGTGCACGAGCGGTACCGGGAGGCGGTGGCCGTGTTCCCGGCCTCCGACGTACCGCCGATCCAGACGGCGCACTGGCTCATGAAACCGGCCTCGACGATCCGGGGCACCTGGGAGGAGCCCAAGGAGGCCGGCGCGTGGCTGGGGCGACAACTCACCGAGTTCGCGCCCCGGTTCGCCTCCGCGCAGGACCGGGAGGCGACGAGGCTGGTCCTCCTCGTCAGGGCGGCGGTCGAACGGCTCGCGTGGGGCGGAGACCTGTCCCTCGGCCACTACCTCAACGGCACGGTCTTCCACTCCGTCGCCCTGGTGACCTGCTCCCCGAACCGCAGCGCACCCGACGTGCTCTGCCCGGAGCGGCGGACCGGATCATGACCGCACCGCTCACGACGACGCGTCCACCGCCTCCGTCCTGGGTATCAAGAGCCGTGAGTCGCAGCATCCGCATCGGTGAACTGACCGTCCACGAAGGGGCACCCGTGACGACCGAGACCGAAAAACCCCGCTGGTTCACGTCCTCGTACAGCAACAATGGCGGCCAGTGCGTCGAGGTCGCCACCAACCTCGCCGCCCCGCACGGCATCGTCCCCGTCCGCGACTCCAAGAACGTGAGCGGCCCGGCCCTCACCGTCCCCGCCACCGCGTTCACCACCTTCGTGGCCGGCGTACGAGCCGGAGACTTCGGCACCGTCTGAGTCGGCGGCGAGCCGTACGGGACCGCCCGGCGCCCTACGTCGCGTCCGGGGAAGCGGGGGACTCGTGGGCGGCGAGCTCCCCGGCCAGCTCCATGCAGCGCAGGCGGGCCGGGGAGAAGTCGTAGGGCATCTTGCCGGTGGCTTCGTATGCGCTCATGGACCCGTGCCCCCTGCCGGAGCCTTGCCCGGCCACGCCCTCGCCCTCATCGGCGACAGGGAGGTGCAGCGCGTCCCAGGCGTCGAAGAGCGCGTCGTCGTCCTCCGCCAGGCCGGACTCCTCGATGACGGCGGGCAGCATCTCCTCGAAGGCGTACCGTTCGGCGGCCACCCGGGCCACCCGGGGATCGTCGACGGCCACCGTGTCGTCGAGGGCCTCCTCGGCGGCGTCGACCCGGTCGGATTCCTCCCGCAGCTCCGGGTGGGTGGCCAGGGCGATGAAGCGGGAGGCCTGGACGGCCGCGCCGAGAGGGCCGAAGATCCGCTCGGTGACCAGCAGGCTGTCCAGGTCCGCCTGGCGCAGGGAGCCCTCGGGCAGGCTCCTGAGGCGGTCGGTGACGAAGCCGGAGAGCAGCCCCATCCGGCTGCCCTCGGTACGCATGCGCCGCACGGCAGTACGTTGCCGCCGCAGCTCCGCTTCCTGGGCGAGCAGCGTCTCCTCCAGCCGTTCCAGGATGCCCTCGATGCCGTCGTCGCTGTCGGCATCGGCGGAAGCCGTGCCGGCGAAGGCGTCACGGATGTCGTCCAGGGCGATCCCGGCATCGGCCGTCCTGCGGATCCACAGCAGCCGGATCATGTCCTCGTAGCCGTAGCGGCGGCGGCCGTCGCCGCCTCGCGCGGGCTCGGGCAGCAGGCCGACCTCGTGGTAGTGACGGATCGCCCGCGGCGTGGTGCCGACGAAGGCCGCCGCGTCACCGATCTTGACCTGGCGCGGCGGAACGAAAGACGCATGCATGATCAGAGGTCTCCTCGATGGGCCGGGGCGTAGGTCCACCGGACCACATGCCGCTACGGAAGGTGCAACCCGGGACGCTCCGCCCGGTCAGGCCGATACCTCAAGCCGCTCCCCCCTTGCCCTCAACCATGCTTGAGGTCCTACGGTCCCCGTGAGGCCACCGCAGGGCCCCCGAAGCACCGAGGGAGAACGTGCCATGACGACTCACCACCTTTCCGACGCCGAACTCGCCGGACAGCCCGCCGCCTACTGGACCGGTGTCGCCTACGAGGCGCTGATCGCGTACACCCGCGACCGGCAGGCCGAGAAGGGCTACACCCAGCCCCAGTTCTGGCTTCTGCGCAATCTGTCGGTGAACGACATCTCGCCCGACGGCGAAGGCATGACCGTCCCCGAGCTCCAGCAGGCCATGGCCTCGTACATCCGGCCCGAGGACGACCTGGCGGTCGAGGCCGAGGCGCTCGTGGAGCGGGGCTGGCTGAACCGGGACGCGGGCGGCAGGCTGTGGCTCACGGAGGTGGGGGAACAGGCGCGGGTCGACCTCAAGCGCAACGCTCCCGCGATCCGCGCCGCGCTCCACGAAGGCATCTCCGACGCGGACTACGTCACCACGGTGAAGGTGCTGCGGCGGCTCATCCGCAACGCCGGCGGGACGGCCGCCTGACAGCGGACCCCGCCCGGCCGATCCGTACATCCGATCCACCCCTGGCGGGCAAGCGGCCGTTCGGGTCCTCCTAGGCTATGGCCCATGCCCACGCCACCCGCATATGCCCTCATAGCCACGGACCTGGACGGCACCCTGCTCCGCCCGGACGACACCGTGAGCGCCCGGTCCCGCGCCGCGCTCGCCCGCGCCGCCGCCGCGGACGCCCGGCATCTGATCGTCACCGGACGGCCCGTCCCCGGCATACGGGCGCTGCTCGCGGACCTGGCGTACACCGGGCTCGTCGTCTGCGGGCAGGGCACCCAGCTGTACGAGGCCGGGAGCGGGCGGCTGCTGCGGTCCGCCACCCTGGACCGCGAGGCCGCCGACACCGCGCTCGGCAAGATCGAGGCGGAGGTCGGGGCCGTGTTCGCCGCCGTGGACCAGGACGGCGTGGACGGGGTGACCCTGATCGAGGCCGGGTACCGGATGCCGAACCCGACGCTTCCCGCCCAACGCGTCAGCTCCCGCTCCGCGTTGTGGGCGCAGCCCGTCATCAAGGTGCTGGTGCGCCACCCGGAGCTGGGCGACGACGAGCTGGCCGCCGCGGCGCGCCGGGCCGTGGGCGATCTGGCGACCGTGACCATGGCGGGGCCCGGCACGGTGGAGCTGGCTCCGTACGGGGTGGACAAGGGCACGGGGCTGGCGGCGGCGGCCGAGCTGCTGGACATCGGGGCCGAGCGGACGATCGCGTTCGGCGACATGCCCAACGACCTGCCGATGTTCGCCGGTTCGGGCCACCGGGTGGCCATGGGCAACGCGCATCCGGAGCTGCGCGCGGCGGCCGACGAGGTGACTCTCTCGAACGCGGAGGACGGGGTCGCGGTGGTCCTGGAGCGGCTGTTCGGCGCCGGAATCGCACCGGACCCTAGCTTGGTCTAGACCAGGGCGGGTAGGCTGCCGTCACCGGCGTGGCGCCCCACCGCCACGCGTACCGCTTGACATGCACCTGCCCCTCCTGCTCGGTGCGGGCGGGCGGGAAACCCCCACGGACCCACCGAGGAGCTGTCGTGAAGCGCAAGATGATGTCGGCCGTCGTGGCCCTGCTCGCCACCGGCCTCGCCGCGTCCCCGGCGGTCGCGGCCCCTGCCGCCTCCGCCGACTCCGCCGCCGCGTCCGCCGCGTCCGCCGCTTCCGCCGCTTCCGCCGCCGAAGGCAAGGCCCGCGTCGGCGCCGACTGGGCGAAGCAGTCCATCACCTTCACCGCCGCCCCGGGCCAGGTCAACGACCTCCACGTGGTCCCGATGGACGAGGGCGACGGGGTCCGGCGCATCGGCTTCCGCGACGCGGTGCCGCTCCTGCCCGGCGACCACTGCACGTACCTCACCCCGGGCGACGAGACGTACGTCGTCTGCGAACTGCCCACCGACAGCGCCCGGCCGGACCGGATCGACGTCTTCCTCGGTGACGGCGACGACGAGATCGCCACCAGCGACCCGGGCGTCGCCACCGTCAGCGGCGGCCCCGGCGACGACATGCTGCACGCCCACACCGCGCACACCGTGCGGGGCGACGAGGGCGACGACATGGTCATGGGGCGCGTCGTCCTGGACGGCGGCGACGGCAACGACCACCTGATGGCCGTCGACGGCGACCAGTGGCTGTGGGGCGGCCGGGGCGACGACATGATCGAGGCGTACGACGGCGACGACGTCGTGTACGCGGGCCCGGGCGACGACCACGTCATGGGCGGGGACGGCGACGACCTCCTGTTCGGCGGCTCCGGCGACGACATGCTGCACGGCGAGGGCGGAAACGACCTGATCGTCGGCGGCCCCGGCAAGGACACCGTCAACGGCGGCCCGGGCCGGAACATCACGCTCCCCTGAACGGTCGGCCCCGGTCGGCCCCGGTCAGTCCCTTGATACCGGCTCTCCGCGGCGTCGCTGCGTCGCTGCCTCGCCGCCGCGGCGGGCAGGAGCGTTTCTTCCGGCTCCGATGATCGTTGTCTCGGAGGGTCGGGCACCGTGCCCGGCTCTCCGGGACGAGACGAGAGGGATCCGCATGCGCATCTGGAGGGCATCGGCTGCCGCCGCCTTCTGTACAGCGGCTCTGGCCACCACTGTCGGTACCGCGGGCGCCGTACCGTTCGCCGACGCCCCTGCCGCCGGGCAGGGAAGCGGGAAGCCGGCCTGTGGCAGCGTCGAGAGCTTCCTCCTCGGAGCGCCGTATTCCGGCACCATCAACCGCGGCGGCCACGACTATCCCGTACAGCTCACGCCGGGCGCCGAGAAGGAACGGTTGGGGCGGATCAGCACCGGACCGGTGACCGGACCCGCCACGCTGCCGGACGGGCGCCAGGCCACCATCGACAGCCACTGGACCGCTGAGGACGACCTGCTCACCAAGGCACTCGCGAACTACCGGCTTCGCATGTCGGACGGAGAGAAGGTGGGGAAGGTGACCTGCGACGCCGAAACCGGTGCGGTCTCCCAGCTCGTGGCCCACGACATCGATGCGACCTTCATCGGCGGCGAAGCGCACAACCCGTGCGAGACCGGAGACTGCGGCGGCGCCACCGGCGGCATCGTCTTCACGGACGAGCAGATCAAGCGCGAAGTCGTCGGCACCCTCAGCCTGACCGGCGGCCACACCGCTAGCTAGCCGCCCGAGGCGGGTTGAGCTTGCGGAAGTAGGTCCAGCTCGTCTCGTTCGGCTCGCTCCACTTCTCCGGGGCGTGGGCGAACTCCGGGTGGTGGGCGGCGACATAGGCGCGGGTGCGCTCGGGGACCTCGGTGTACGCGCCGAGTTTGCGCCCCCGGCAGTGGAAGGTGAGGCCGCCGGGCCGCTGCCCCCGGGCCATCCAGGGCAGCCACGGCGACATCCGGCTCCACGACATGGTGGCCGGAACACTGGGCGCCGGGCCCGCCAGGTCGCCGCGGTCCGCGAAGAACTGGAAGAGCTCCAGCGCCTGGTACGTGTCCCCCGCCGAGTGCACCGGGTACTCGGCCACCGGCAGCGGCGACGGGTAGGCGAGCGGGATCTCCAGGCTGAAGCAGACCTGGTCCCCGAGGTCGGTCGTCGGGATCGGGAAGGGGCGCCACTTCTGGTTCGCCGGGTCGTTCCAGACGTGCACCACCGGCTGGTCCTGCCAGGTCTCCAGGATCTCGCGGCTGACCGGATCCAGATAGAACGCGGCCTCACGGGTGAGCAGTTGGTACGCGTCCGGCCCGGCCTCGGCGTCCTGGACCAGGCGCGAGACGTTGAGGCCCTCGAAGCCGAAGACGCGCTGGTAGGGCTCGTCGGGGGCCCAGGAGTACACGTCTCCGGACCACCAGTACGTGACCTCCTCGCCGTCGAGGGAGGCGCGGGTGCGGGCGAAGGAGCGGAGCAGTTCCGCGGGGGTCGTCATGGGGACCACTCTGCGCGATCGGCGGGCGCGGCGGGCGCGACTTCACCCCGCAGGAGCCGCCGAAGCCGCCGGATCGTCCGGTAGCTCCTGTTCGGTCCACAGCACCTTGCCGTCCGGCCCGTGCCGGGCGCCCCAGTGGGAGGCGAGGCGGGAGACGATGAACAGGCCCCGGCCGCCCTCGTCGACGGTCCGGGCGTGCCGCAGGTGCGGGGCGGCCGTGGAGCCGTCGTGGACCTCGCAGGTGAGCGTGGAGTCCAGCAGGAGGCGCAGCCGCAGCGGCGGGGTGCCGTAGCGGACGGCGTTGGTGACGAGCTCGCTGACGATCAGCTCGGTCGCGTCGACGGTGTCCTCGTCCAGGCCCCAGCCCTGGAGCCGGTCGCGTACGAGCACCCGGGCGGTGGCGGGCGTCGCGCGGTCCTGGGCCAGGTCCCAGGTGGCGACCCGGTGTTCGGAGACCGTACCCGTACGGGCCAGGAGCAGGGCCGCGCCGGCGGAGCGGGTGTCGTCCGGCAGCGCGTACACGATGTCGTCGCCCAGTTGCCGAAGGCTCCGGCCCGGCCGGGCGAGGGTCTGGGTGATGCGTTCGGCGGCCCGGTCGCCGGAGAGCAGTTCGGCGGTGCAGAACGCGAGGAGGCTGCGCTCCTCCAGGGTGACGGCGGCGGGGGCGAAGAGGGCGCTGTCGGCCGAGAAGAGCCCGGGCCCTTCCGGTACGTCGAGGTCGACCGCCCGTCCGTCGGGGCCGACGATCAGCGGCGCGGGGTGCCCGGCCCGCGCGACGGTGCAGGTGCGGGTGAACGGGTCGTAGACCCCGTACACGCAGCCCGCGCTCAGGGGTTCGCCGTGGAGCGAGTCGTCCGGGGGCAGGGCGGCGCGTTCGCCGGCGAGGCGGTCGGCGGTGTCCTTGAGCCGGGCGAGGACCTCCTCCGGCTCCAGGTCGAGTCCGGCCAGCGCCTGGATGACCGTACGCAACTGGCCCATGACGATGGCCGACTGGAGCCCCTCGCCCGCGACGCCGCCCACGACGAGCGCGGTACGGGCGCCGGACAGGGCGATGGTGTCGAACCAGCGACCGCTGTCCCGGCCGGGCAGCAGGACGTGCGCGGTGTCGACGGCCGCCTGCAGCCGCTCGGCCTGCGGGAGCAGCCGCCGCTGGACGGTCGAGGCGATGACGTGCTCGCGCTCGTAGCGGCGGGCGTTGTCGACGGCGAGCGCGGCGCGGGTGGCCGCCGAGATGGCGAGGGTGACGTCGTCCTCGTCGAAGGGCTCGGCCGCCTCGCAGCGGTAGAGGCTGACCAGCCCGAGGACCGCGCCCCGCAGGGTGAGGGGCACGACGATCAACGAGTGCGCACCGGCCTCCGCGACGGCGCTCGCCCCGTCCGGGTCGGTGTCCAGCCACGGGGTGTCGGGGCCGATCGTGACGAGCCGGGGCCGCAGGTCGGCGACGGCGAGCGCGTACGGCGTACGGACGGGGAGGCGGCGGGTCACCCCGTCCCGCACCCGCCGGGCCCCGGGCCCGCTCCCGGCCTCCGCCGCGTCCCGCACGGCATCGCACCGGCCGCTCGCCGCACGGCACAGCGGGGTGTCGGGCGGCAGCGGGCCCACCGGCGGGTCGGCGCCGCGCAGGACTTCCTCCACCACCTCGATGACGGCGAGGTCGGCGAAACCGGGCGCCAGGGCGTCGGCGAAGGCGCGGCAGGTGGCGGCGACGTCGAGCGACCCGCCGACCGCGTCCCGCACGGCGGCGAGCGTGCTCTCCCGGGCCCGGGCCCGCTCCCGCTCGGTGACGTCGACGACCGCGGTCAGCAGGCCGAGGGCGGGGGGTGGGGCGGATTCTGCGGATTCTGCGGGTTCGGCGGCTTCTGCGGGTCCGGCGGAGGCGTTGCCGGTGTCGGTGCCGGGCGCGTCGCCCGTGCCGGTACCGCCGGTGCCGTCGAGGTCGATTCCGGAGCCCTCGATGCGGTACGAGGAGACCAGGAACTGCCGATCGCCGGGGATCCGGCGCAACCGGCCCCGGACGAGGTGGTCGCGGACCGGGCCCTCACCGGCCAGCACCCGCTTCATCATCTGCTCGGCGCCGTCCGGGTCGTCGAGCCGGAAGACCTCGGTGAACCGGCGGCCGATGTACTCCCCGGTCTCCACGCCCTCGACGAGCGAGTTGGCGCGTACGAGCCGGAGCTGCGGGTCGAGGACGACCAGGCCTACGGCGGACTGGGCGAACAGCGTGGCCAGCACCGCCTCGTCCAGCTGGTCCGGCCGGTCCGGCCCAGCGGGAGACCTTTCGGGCCCGGACGGGGCCTCGGCGTCCGACACGGCTCCACCCACCCTCCGGCTCCGGCGCACCGGAGCACCCGAGCCGGCGCGCGCCGGTCCAGCATCACCCGGCGCCCGGGGCCCGGCCACCGGTGGACGGCCGACAGGGGCGGGCGAGCCTCAGGCCTCGGGCGTTCGAGAGCAGCGCTCCACGATGACCAGCGTCCCCCGGCTGCCGGGCCGCACCGCGTGGGCGACGCCCGCGCCCACCACGTACATCTCGCCCGGCCCCACCGTCACCGCGGCCCCCGCCACGGACAGTTCGAGGCGGCCGTCGAGCACGAGCAGCACCTCGGGCTCGCCGTGCCGCTCCTCCTCGACCGGCAGCCCGTCCATGCGCAGCACCTTCACCGAGGCCGTCCCCACCCGGCCGAGCACCGCCGAACTCCACGCCCGGGGCAGGGCCGCCGCCGCTTCCGACACCGTGACCACGCTCATCGCACACACCTCTCGGCGGGCTCCTCCGGGCATGCCGGAGAGGCCCGCGCCTCGGAACGGAACAGAACTGAAGGGATACGAGGACGCTATCCGGGGCGGGGCGGCGCGTGGTCGACCGTTCGGCAAAGACTGCCGCCGGGCCACCCGGTGAGCTGCGGCATACTGAACCGCCGGAACACAGGGGGGCGTTCAGCGCATGGAGCACGGGGCGGGCGGCGGCGGGCTGCCGGAACGTATCGGCGGGTACGCCGTGGAGCGGGAGTTGGGCGCCGGCGGGATGGGCACCGTCTATCTGGCGCGTTCGCGCGGCGGGCGGGCGGTGGCGGTGAAGGTGGCCCGACCGGAGCTCGCGAGCGACCCGCACTTCCGGGAGCGGTTCCGCGCCGAGGTCGCGGCCGCGCGCAGCGTGGGCGGCTTCCACACGGCTCCCGTGGTGGACGCGGACCCGGAGGCGGCGGCGCCCTGGCTGGCCACGGCGTACGTTCCGGGGCCCACGCTCGCCGCGCTGCTGGAGGCCGAGGGGCCGATGGACGAGATGCGGCTGCGGCAGCTCGGGGCGGCGCTGGCCGAGGCGCTGGCGGCGATCCACGGCTGCGGGCTGGTGCACCGCGATCTGAAGCCCGGCAACATCATCATGGCCCCGGACGGCCCGCGGGTCCTGGACTTCGGCATCGCACGGGCCCTGGAATCGACCCGTCTGACCGCCACCGGCATGGCGTTCGGGACGCCGGGGTTCCTGGCGCCCGAGCAGGCCCAGGGGCAGGACATCAGCGGCGCGGCCGATGTGTTCGCGCTGGGCGCGGTGCTCGTCGCGGCGGCGGGCGGCAGCGCGTTCGGGGCGGGCACGCCGATGGGCATGATGTACCGGTCGGTGCACGAGCCGCCGGACCTGGCCGCCGTGCCGGAGGGCCTGCGGCCGGTCCTGGCGGCGTGTCTGGCCAAGGAGCCGGACCAGCGGCCCACGCCGGCGGGCCTGTTGGACCTGTTCGTACCGGACGCCTCGGCCGCCTCGCCCGCCGCGCCGCACTCCCCGTACTCCCCCACCGTGGCGGTGGCCCCGCCGCCGCCCCCGTACGCGCCGTCCAACGGCTTCCTGCCGCACCAGGCGCCGACGCGACTCGCCCCGGCGGGCGACGTACCGGCCGACATCGACCTCACGTTCGTGGCGGTCGGCCCGGGAAGCTCCCTCCTGGTCGACGAGTCGGGCGTCACCGTGGGCCCGGAGAACGCGGAGGCGCACTACACCTGGGCCGAGATCTACACCGTCACGTACGCGGCCGCGGGCCCCAAGCACCTCCAGGTCGTCGTCCACCTGCACCACGGCGCGGCCCACCCGTGCCTGCTCACCGCCCGCAGACGGTCCCGCCTCCAGGCGTGGCTGCACGACCTGCCGCTGGCCCTGGAGTGCTTCGGCTAGGGCCTGTCGTCCGGGCTCAGTACCCCGGCGCGCGCAGCGAGCGCAGTACGTGGTCCACCAGGGTGGCGATCGTCTCCTCGTCCTGGACGGGCTTGCGCAGTACGTGGCGGTAGTAGACCGGGCCGTACAGCATCTCGACGGCCAGCGGGAGGTCCGCGCCGGGCGGGATCTGGCCCTGCTCCTGGGCGCTGCGCAGCCGGCCGATCGCTTCCTCGACGCGCGGGTCGACCAGCTGCTCCCGCAACTGCTGGGCCAGGAGGGCGTCGTGGTGCAGTTCGGAGAGGATGCCCGCGTAGGCCGGGCCGAACGGCGGGACCGAGAGCAGGTTCACCGCGCCGGCGACATGGGTGCGCAGGTCGGCGCCGATGTCGCCGGTGTCCACGAACGGGGTGGCGTCGATCAGGGCGTCCGTGAACGCCTCCAGCAGGACCGCGCCCTTCGACGGCCACCAGCGGTAGATCGTCTTCTTGCTGACCCCGGCGCCGGCCGCGATGGCCTCTATCGTGACGTGCCCGTACCCCCGCTCCGTACAGAGGTCGAGAGCGGACCGCAGGATCGCGCGGCGTGATCGTTCGCTGCGTCGCACGCTGCTCGGCGATGTGATCATTCGGTGAGCATAGGGGGGTTCCAGCCAATCTCTTGTTGACATCTCGTCGCCAAAGACCGAACAATACCCAGGCGGAAACGGAACGTACCGTGTCGTGTCGTTCCCGTTGTCCGCACCGTTCGTGCCGTTCGTGCCGCGACGAGCCGATCGGGGGACGGCTCGCCCGGCCGACGGCGCGTGCGGCCTCCGCCGATCCGATCAGGCCAGACCCCCTTGCGCTCCTCCGGAGCGCCTCTCACGCCGTGATGTCCTTGGCCGTGAAGCGGGCCCAGGCCGCCGAGCCGAACACCGCGACGTACAGCCCCTGCAGCTGGAAGTTCTTGATCAGGTCGTCCCAGTGGACGGGTTCGCGCAGGACGTCCGCGAAGGACATCCAGTAGTGCGAGAACAGATACGGATGCGCGCCGCTCAGCTGCGGGATGCTGTCCAGGATCTGCACCGTGATCAGCAGCCCGACCGTGGCCGCCATCGCCCCGATCCCGCTGCCGGTCAGCGTCGAGACGAACAGCCCGAGCGCGGCGAACCCGGTCAGCGAGATCGCGACGACCAGGGCCGTCAGCGCCGCCCGCACGAGCCCTTCGCCGAAGCCGATCCGGGTCCCGGAGATCGTGGTGACCTCCCCCACCGGGAACAGCAGCGCGCCCACCGCCAGCGCCGAAGCCGCCACGACCAGGGTCGCGACCAGGCAGAAGACGAGGACGGAGGCGTACTTCACGAGCAGCAGCCGGGTCCGGCCCGCCGGGGCGACCAGCAGATAGCGCAGAGTCCCGCTGCTCGCCTCGCCCGCGACGGCGTCGCCCGCCACCACGCCGACGGCCATCGGCAGGAAGACCGGCAGGGTCGCGGCGAGGGCGGCGAAGACGAGGAACAGGCCGTTGTTGGTGACCTGGGCGAGGAACGCCGGGCCCGCCCCACCGTCCGGACCGCCCGCACCGCCTCCACCGCCGCCGCCCGTCTCGATCCGGACCGCGATCCCGATGAGGACGGGTACGGCGGCGAGCACGCCGAGGAGGGCGTAGGTGCGGTGGCGGCGGAGCAGCGTGGTGATCTCGGAGCGGAGGAGACCCAGCGTCCACAGCGGACTGCGGGAGCGCACCTGTTCGGCTTCAGCCTGCGACATCGAATCCCTCTCCCGTGAGTGCGACGAACGCGTCCTCCAGCGAACCGCGCTCGACGCCGAAGAACCGCACCCGCACCCCGCCGGTCACCAGCGCCGCGTTGAGATCGGCGAGGTCCACGGCGGCGGGCGGGGCGTCGGCGGTGAGCCGGTCACCGTCGGCGCTCAGGCCGGTGAGCCCGTGCTCCCGGAGGATGCGGGCGGCGTCCCCGGGGTCCGGGGTGGTGACGGCGAGCCGGCCCCGGGCGCCCGCGGCGAGGTCGGCGACCGGGCCCTGGACGATCAGCCGGCCCCGGGCCATCACCGCGGCGTGCGTGCAGACCTGCTCGATCTCGTCCAGCAGGTGGGAGGAGAGGAACACCGTGGTGCCCTCGGCCGCCAGCTCCCGGACCAGGGCGCGGATCTCGCGCATGCCCTGCGGGTCGAGGCCGTTGGTCGGCTCGTCCAGGACCAGCAGCCGGCGCGGCCGGAGCAGGGCGGCGGCCAGGCCCAGGCGCTGTTTCATGCCGAGCGAGTACGCCTTGGCCTTCTTGCCGGAGGCGGCGGCGAGCCCGACCCGTTCCAGGGCCGTCTCGACCCGGGCCCGGCGGGTGCGCGGGTCGGCGGTCGGGTCGGCCCTGTCGTACCGCAGGAGGTTGTCGCGGCCGTTCAGGAAGCCGTACAGCGCGGGCCCCTCGATCAGCGCGCCGACCTCCGGCAGCACCGTACGGGCGGCCGCCGGCATCGGGCGGCCGAGCACCTCGGCGGTGCCGGACGTCGGGTCGATGAGGCCCATCAGCATCCGGATCGTGGTGGTCTTCCCGGAGCCGTTGGGTCCGAGGAAGCCGAAGACGCTGCCGCCGGGCACGGCCAGGTCGAGGCCGTCCACGGCGAGCTGGCCGCCCCGGTAGCGCTTGGTCAGGCCACGGGTACGGATGATCGGAGCGGCGTCCGCCACGCCCGCCCCGTCCGCCGCGACCGCCTCTGTCGTCCCCGTCGTCATCCCGGTCGCACCTCTCCCGTCCGCGCGGCTGCCAGGTCCTTACGGCGTCGCCGCCCCGCCGCACAGTGTGCGACGGGGCGGTGTCCGGCGCCGGTTGCCCGGCGTGTCCTACGTGGTTCCTACTTGGCGGCAGCGTCGGCGGCGCGCACCAGCGCGTCCTTCGTCACCGCGCCGACGTACACCGAGCCGTCGTCCGTCAGCAGGGCGTTGACCAGGCGCGTCTTGAAGACCGTGCCCGAGCCGAACTTCCCGGTGACCTTGTCGCCCAGCGCGTCGAGGAAGCCCTGCGCCTCGGCCGGGACATCGCCCGAGCCGGCCGCCGGGAGGCCCTTGCCGCCGGGGGTCTTGATCTCGGCGATCGAGGTCCAGCCCTCGCCGATGACGTTGAGGCCCTCGAAGCCGTCCAGCTCGGCCAGCTGGCCGGGCAGCGCCTTCTGTGCCGCGCCGCGCTCGTCCTTGCCGGTCTCCAGCTCATCGGCCTCGGTCACCTTCGCGCCCTTGGGCGGGGTGAAGGAGAACGTGGACGCGGCGGGCTTGGAGAAGTCGACCTTGGTGAACCCGGCGTCGACCACGGCCTTGCCGCCGCTCGCCGCGGACAGGGTGAACTTCAGCGGTACGCCGTTCTCGGCGTCCACGGCGATCCGGACCGAGCCGATCGTCGAACCGGACTGCTTCGGCTTGATCAGCAGCTGATACGCGTCCCGCCCGGCGACCTGCGCCGTGCCGTCCACGGTGACCGAGGTGGTGTCCCCGGCCGCCGCGAGCGCCTGCTCGGCGAAGTCCTTCGGGGTCGCCGGAGCGCCCTCGGGGAGCTTCGGGGCCTTCTCCGCGTGGTCGCCGCTGTCCCGGCCCTCGGGGGCCTCGGCGTGGTAGACCTCGTCGGACTTGCTGTCGTACGCCCAGACCTCGCCCTGGTTGTGGATGAGGCTGTACTCGGACGCGTCCCCGAGGATGGAGAGCTTCTGCCGCTCCGGGCCGTCGGCGGCCACCCGCAGCGTGTGCGTGCCGGACGTCAGCTCCATGAGCTTGTCCTGCGGGGCCGCCGCGCCGCCGTCCTTGTCGCCGCCCTCGCCGCCCGGGACGAACGAGCCCGCGAGGCCGTCGAGGGGCAGGCCCAGGTCGGTGCTGATCTTGAACGTGCCGGAGAGCTGTTCCTCGTCGGAAGCGGCGATCTTCTCGATGAGTTCCTGTGCGCTGATCTTCGGCAGGTCCGGGTCGCCGGAGTTCGCGAGCGCCGGGACGAGTCCGATGGTCGCGGCCGCCACCCCCGCGACCGCGACGGGGACGATGTAGCGCGCCGCCTTCCGGCGGCCCACGACAGTGCCCGTGGCCTCGCCGGTGGTCTCTGCGCTGTCGTTCGGGTCCATGTGTGCCCTACCTCCGTGGTCGGCGCTTCCGTTGGTATCCATCTGACCAAAACGGACGGCTTGAAGCGTCAGCCCGGGGGATCAACTCCGCCTACTGCTCCGGTATGACAACCGGACGGGGCACCTGGGCCATCCAGTAGGGGTAGGTCACCGGGTGAGGACGCGTCAGCCCGCGACGGCACGGCACCGCGGAGCGGCGCCGAAACCTCAGCCCGCCCGGTGCACCACTGCGTCGCACAGCTCTTCCAGCGCGGACTTCGCATAGCCCTCGGGCAGCGGCGCGAGCGTGGCGCGCGCCTCCTGGGCGTAGCGCACGGTGTCCTGGCGGGCCTGCTCCAGCGCCGGGTGGGCGCGCAGCCGGCGCAGCACCTCGGCCAGCGCGTCGTCGCCGCTCAGGTCGGAGTCGAGCAGCTCGACGAGCTCCAGGTCGTCGGGCTTGCCGTCGTCCGCGGCCTGGGCGCGCAGCCGCAGGACCGGGAGCGTCGGGATGCCCTCGCGCAGGTCGGTACCGGGGGTCTTGCCGGACTCGTGGGAGTCGGAGGCGATGTCGAGGACGTCGTCGGCGAGCTGGAAGGCGATGCCGAGCCGCTCCCCGTACTGCGTGAGGATGTCCACGGTCCGCTCGTCGGCCCCGGACATCATCGCGCCGAAGCGGCCGGAGACGGCGACCAGCGAGCCGGTCTTGCCGCTGAGCACGTCCAGGTAGTGGTCGACCGGGTCGCGGCCGTCGCGCGGGCCCGCGGTCTCCAGGATCTGGCCGGTGACGAGCCGCTCGAAGGCCTCGGCCTGGATGCGGACGGCCTCGGGGCCGAGGTCGGCCAGGATGTGGGAGGCGCGGGCGAAGAGGAAGTCGCCGGTGAGGACGGCGACGGAGTTGCCCCAGCGGGTGTTGGCGCTGGGCACCCCGCGCCGCACGTCGGCCTCGTCCATCACGTCGTCGTGGTACAGCGTGGCCAGGTGGGTCAGCTCGACGACGACGGCGGAGGGCACGACTCCCGGCGCGTCCGGATCACCGAACTGTGACGCGAGCATGACCAGCAACGGGCGGAACCGCTTGCCGCCCGCCCGCACCAGGTGCTGGGCGGCGTCCGTGATGAAGGGCACGTCGCTCTTGGTGGCTTCGAGCAGCCCCGCCTCGACAGCTGCCAGGCCCGACTGGACACCGGCCTCAAGAGCCTGGTCCCGCACGTGCAGTCCGAACGGCCCGACGACGGTCACGAGGGCATCTCCTGTCTGCTGACGATCACACGCAATGTCGATGTGTCGCTGAGTCTCGAATCAACTTCAGCGTATCCGGTCCGCTATGGATCACCGTGGGCGGCTTCCCATCACCGCCGGTATGTTCGGGATCAGCTCATACGATCAGGAGTCTCCGCTTTGTCCCACAGCACCGCCGACACCGAGCCGGCCCAGCCCCCGCCCGAGGACGATCACGCCTTCTTCGGCCAGCCACGGGGCCTGATGACCCTGTCCGGCCTGGAGGTCTGGGAGCGGTTCTCGTTCCTGGGCATGCAGGCCATCCTGGTGCTGTTCTTCGCCGACACGGTGGCGAACGGCGGCATGGACATGGACCCCGGCACCGCCGCCTCCGTCTCCGCCGCCTACGGGACGCTGGTCTATCTGGTCTCCGTGGCGGGCGGCTGGCTGGCCGACCGCATCCTCGGCTCGTACCGGGCCGTGCTCTACGGCGGCATCCTCATCGCGTGCGGCCACTACTGCATGGCCGTGCCCACCGACGCGATGACCTGGGTGGGCCTCGGTCTGATCAGCGCCGGAACGGGCCTGCTCAAGCCCAATGTGGCGTCCATGGTCGGCAAGCTCTACCGCACCGACGACGAGCGGCGCGACGCCGGCTTCGCCCTCTACTACATGGGCATCAACATCGGCGCCTTCGCCGGCCCGCTGATCACCGGCTGGCTCGGCGACCATCTGAGCTGGCACTGGGGCTTCTCGGCCGCGGCGATCGGCATGACCTTCGGTCTGATCCAGTACGTCGCGGGCCGCCGTCACCTGGCCGGGCGTAAGCACGCCGCCGAATTCGCGCTGGCACCCGACGCGATGCGCCGCGCGGTCCGGCTGATCATCGGCGGGGCCGTGGTGGTCGCCCTCGTCGCCACCGCGCTGGCGCTCGCGGGCTGGCTGACGATGGACCGCTTCGTCGACGTGCTCACCGTCATCTCGGTGATCGCGCCGGTCGTCTACTTCGTGGTGATGTTCCGCTCGCCCCGGGTCACCGCCGAGGAGCGCGGCAGGCTGCGTCCGTACGTCGTGCTCTTCCTCGGGTCCGTCGTCTTCAACTTCATCCTCTTCCAGGCGTACTCGACGATGATGCTGCTCGCGTCGACGAACGCCCGGACCGAGATCTTCGGCTTCACCTTCCCGGCCAGCTGGTACGCCTCCGCGCTCGGCGCCTTCGAGGTCGCGCTCGCCCCGGTCGTCGCCGCGGTCTGGGCGAAGATGGGCCCCCGCCAGCCGCACGCCTCCAACAAGATCGCGTTCGGCGTGATCCTCGGCGGGCTCTCCTTCCTGCTGATGGTCCTGCCGACCTCCGGCCACGCCGACGACACGTACCGCATGGCGGCCTGGTGGATCGTCGGCTCGTACCTGCTGCTCGGGCTCGGCGACATCCTGCTGGAGACCTCCGGCATGTCCGCCACCACCAAGCTCGCCCCGAAGGCGTTCGCCAGCCAGACGATGGCCCTGTGGTTCCTCTCGCTCGCCCTGGCCAACGGCATCCAGGCCCAGATCGTGAAGCTGTACGGCGAGGTCTCCAACCCCGCGTACTTCGGCGTCAACGGGGCGATCGCCGTGGCGGCCGGTGTGGCGATGATCCTCGCCGCGCCCTGGCTGAAGCGCACGATGCACCCCGTCCACTGACCCGTACGCCTGAAGCACCCCGTCCCCCACCGAGGTGACCCATGAACATCACGACCGAGTTCCCGTACGAGACCACCCGCGAGGACGTCCGCATCCCGCTGCCCGACGGCACCCGGCTCTACGCCCGGATCTGGCGGCCGCTGACCGACGAACCGGTCCCGGCCCTGCTGGAGTACCTGCCCTACCGGCTCAGCGACTGGACCGCACCGCGCGACTGGCAGCGCCACCCCTGGTACGCCGGCCACGGCTACGCCTCCGTACGGGTCGACGTCCGGGGCCACGGCAACAGCGAGGGGCTGCCGGGCGACGAGTACGACGCGCAGGAACTGGAGGACGGGGTCGCCGTCATCCACTGGCTGGCCCAGCAGGAGTGGTGCTCCGGCCGGGTCGGGATGTTCGGCATCTCCTGGGGCGGCTTCAACTCGCTCCAGATCGCCGCGCTCGCCCCCGAGCCGCTGAAGGCGATCGTCACCGTCTGCTCGGCCGACGACCGCTACGACAACGACGTCCACTACATGGGCGGCTCCGTCCTCGCCGTGGACATGCACGCCTGGGCCGCCACCATGCTCGCCTTCGTCTGCCGTCCGCCGGACCCGGCACAGGTCGGCGACGAGTGGAAGGAGCTGTGGCTGAAGCGGCTGGAGGCCGTCGACCCCTTCATCCACACCTGGCTGGCCCACCAGAGCCGCGACGCCTACTGGAAGCACGGCAGCGTCTGCGAGGACTACGGCGCGATCAAGGCGAACGTCCTCGCGGTCGGCGGCTGGCACGACCCGTACCGCGACACCGTCCTCCGTCTCGTCGAACACCTCGACCCGGACCGGGTGCGCGGGATCATCGGCCCGTGGTCGCACCAGTATCCGGACCGGGGGCTGCCGCCGGGGCCCGCGATCGGCTTCCTCCAGGAGACGCTGCGCTGGTGGGACCAGCACCTCAAGGGCAAGGAGACGGGCGTGATGCGGGAGCCGCTGCTGCGGTCCTGGATCAGCGGCTCGCACCCGCCCGCCACGGTGTACGAGACGCTGCCCGGCCGCTGGGTCGGCGACGCGAGCTGGCCCTCGGAGAACGTGAACCCGGTGGCGTACGCCCTCCAGGGCGGCGAGCGGATCGTCGCGTCGCCGCAGCAGACCGGCCTGGACGCGGGCCGCTTCTTCCCGTTCGGCAACGACGCGGACCTGCCGCCGGACCAGCGCGACGAGGACGCCAAGTCGGTGTCGTTCGAATTCCCGGTCACGGAGGCGCCGATCGAGATCCTCGGCCGCCCCCGGGTGAAGCTCCGCATCCGGATGGACGCGACCCGCGGCCAGGCCATCGCCCGGCTCTGCGACGTGGCTCCCGACGGCTCCTCCACCCTGGTCACCCGGGGCGTCCTCAACCTCGCCGCCCGGCACGGCCGCGACCGCACCGACGACTGGACGCCCGGCGAGAGTGAGGACGTCGTCTTCGACCTCAACGGCGTCGGCCACACCTTCCCGCCCGGCCACCGCATCCGGCTCGCCGTCTCCTCCTCGTACTGGCCGTGGATCTGGCCGCAGGCCGGTTCGGCGGGCTTCACCCTGGACGCCGAGGGCAGCTTCGTCGAGCTGCCGGTGCGCCGCCACACCGAGGACCCGGCGATCACCTTCGGCGAACCGGAACAGTCCGAACCGCTCGGCGTCGTCTACCCGGTCACCCTGGAGGAGCCGCGCCCCGAACGCCTCGTGGTCCGCGATGTCGCCAAGGGCGAGTGGCGGCTGGAGGTCGACCCGCGCTACGGCGGTACGCGGGTCTATCCGGACGGCCTCGAATTCACCGAGGACGCCCTGGAGACGTACACGATCCAGCAGGACGACCCGCTCTCCGCGCGGACCCGCTCCGACTGGCGGATCCGGCTGCACCGCCCGGAGATGGCCTGGGACGTGGAGATCGAGACGCGGTCCGAGATCGCCGCCGACGACCAGGACTTCATCACCTCCGACGAGGTGATCTGCAAGGACGGCGGAGAAGTCGTCTTCCACCGCACCTGGGAGAAGCGCATCACGCGCACGGCGGGCTGAGCGGCGCGCGTGTTTCCCGCTCGGTTCCCCCGGATTTCCGGGGGAACCGACGGTAACCGGTGAACTTTCCGGGCAATACGCACAGTTGGGGATGGTCAGGGCACTGCCGCTGGGTAGGAGCCCCGACGTAACGTGTCCTCCACGCGACCTGGAAAGCGAGGCAGCACCACATGCCCGAGCAGAGCAGCCCGCTCGATCTGGCCGAGGGCGACCCCTTCGGCCCGCACAACCTTCCGTACGGTGTGTTCTCCACCCCCGACCACCCCGACGACCGCCGGGTCGGCGTCCGCATCGGCAACCACGTCCTGGACGCCGGGGCCGCCGCCCACGCGCTGGGCTCCCCGTACGCGGGGCTGCTGGCGCAGCCGAGCCTGACGCCGCTGCTCGCGGCGGGCCGCACCGCCTGGCGTGACGTGCGCCGCGCGCTCACCGCCTGGCTGACCGTCCCCGCCCACCGCGCGGACATCGAGCCGCTGCTGCACCCGGTGGACGCGGTGACCCTGCACCTGCCGTACGAGGTCGCGGACTACGTCGACTTCTACGCCAGCGAGCACCACGCCACCAACGTCGGCAAGATCTTCCGGCCGGACGGCGACGCGCTCACCCCCAACTGGAAGCATCTGCCGATCGGTTACCACGGCCGCTCCGGCACCGTCGTGGTCTCCGGCACCGACGTCGTGCGCCCCAGCGGCCAGCGCAAGGCGCCCA
Organism: Streptomyces sp. SID14515; assembly: GCF_010548505.1. Classification (NCBI taxonomy): domain Bacteria; kingdom Bacillati; phylum Actinomycetota; class Actinomycetes; order Kitasatosporales; family Streptomycetaceae; genus Streptomyces; species Streptomyces sp. SID14515. The sequence continues at coordinate 19,847 of NZ_JAAGMH010000028.1, forward strand.
CCGACCCGGCGCCCGTCTTCGGGCCCTCGGTGAAGCTCGACATCGAGGCCGAGGTCGGCTTCGTCGTCGGCGTCCCCTCCACGCACGGCGCCCCGGTGCCGCTGGCCGACTTCCGCGAGCACGTCTTCGGGCTCTTCCTCCTCAACGACTGGTCCGCGCGCGACCTCCAGGCCTGGGAGTACGTGCCGCTCGGCCCGTTCCTCGGCAAGTCCTTCGCCACCTCCGTCTCCGCCTGGGTCACCCCGCTGGAGGCCCTGGACGCCGCCCGCACCGCGCCCCCGGCCCGCGACTTCCCGCTCCTGCCCTACCTCGACGACGCGAACGAGGAAGAGCCGGGCGGCTTCGACATCCGGATCACCGTCGAGATCAACGGCCAGGTCGTCGCCGAGCCGCCGTTCGCCTCGATGTACTGGACGGCCGCCCAGCAGCTCGCCCATATGACGGTGAACGGCGCATCGCTGCGCACCGGCGACCTGTACGGCTCCGGCACCGTCAGCGGCCCCGAGCCCACCCAGCGCGGCTCGCTCCTGGAGCTCACCTGGAACGGCCGCGACGCGCTCGAACTCCCCGAGGGCAAGCGGACGTTCCTGGAGGACGGCGACACGGTCACGCTGACCGCCTGGGCCCCGGGCCCGCACGGCACCCGGGTGGGCCTCGGCGATGTGACCGGAAGGATCGTCACCGCGCCATGACGCACGACGCCTCCGCGCTGACGCTCCCCGAGGAACTGCTCCTGCTGACGCTGGACCCGGAGCGCGGCAAGCCGCTCTGCGACCGCACGTATCTGCGGTACGGCACGGCCGGCGCGGTCCTCGCCGAGCTGGAGCTCCAGGGCCGGATACGCGAGGAGCGCGGCCGGGTCCAGGTGGTCAACCCCCTGGACCCGGCCCACCCGCTGCTCGCCTCGCTGCTGAGCACGCTCGACCCGCCGTCCGCCAAGAAGAAGCGCTTCCGCCCGGGGACCAGCGCCAGGAGCTGGATCCGGCTCTACGGCCGCAACGCCGAGGAACACCACCTGGACCACCTGGTCGAACGCGGCATCCTGCGCCGCGAGACCCGCCGCTTCCTGGGCCTGATCCCCTACCAGCGCCACTTCCCGGGCGACCCCGACCTGACGGGCGCCACCCGCTGGCACTTCGGCCAGGCGGAGGCCCGGGGCTTCCCCGACCAGCGCAGCCGCGCCCTGGCCGGCCTCGTCTCGGCGACCGGCCTCGCCGGCACCCTCACCACCGCCGGCCGCGAGGGCCGCTCCGCGATGAAGACCGTACGCCGCGCCCTGTGGTTCGCCTCGGCGGTCCACCACAACGTCCGCCAGAACCAGTCCAGCGGCGGGAGCGGCGGAAGCAGCGACGGCGGCAGCGGTTGGGGCGACGGGGGCGGGGGCGGCGGCTGCGGAGGGGGCGGGGACTAGGGGTGTCTTGCCGATCAGGCCGGGCTCCCAGAACCTTTGGCCATGGATATTCTCTGGCCATGTCAGATCAGTCCGTGGCCGCGGGAGTCGGCCTCGCCGGTGTGCTGGCGCACTGCGGCGGAAACCCGGTCGGCGCCGTCGAGTTGCTCGTGGGGGCGATCTCCTCGGCGCCGGCGGCCCCGGAGCCCTATGCGGCCCTCGCCGAGCTGTGGCAGGACCGGCGCCCGGAGCTGGAGAAGGGCCTCCAGGAGGACGGCTCCCTGAGCGCCGTCCTGGCTCAGTCGTACTTCCTGTTCCTCGAAGGGGACATGGACGACGCGGCCATGGCCCTGGGCTCGGTCACCGGCGTGCGGCCCGATGTGTCCTGGGGCGCCGCACCCTGGTTCGGCGACGGGCGCTTTCTCGGCGCGGTGAGTGCCGAGGCGCTGGCCGAGGCGTGTCTGCGGACCTTGGACTACGGCCACGACCTGGACACCGACGAGACGCGTGAGCGGTTCGCACCCTGGTTCCACGCCATCGAGGTGGTCTCCGAACGCAGCCCCGTTCCGGAGTCGCTGGCCGCCATGTCCCGCCTGCCCCGTGCCTGCGGCCGCTACGAGCTGGCCTTCGCCCTGTGCGACCGTGCCGATGCCGTCGAGCGGGTCATATGGACCGCGGTCGCCCGGGGGAGCACCTGGCGGGTGATGGGCGACCTGGACCGAGCGGCGACGGCCTTCGCATCCGCGGTGGCCCTGGAACCCGCCAACTGGTCCCTCTACCTGGACCTGGCGGACGTACGGGCCGAGCAGGGCGACTTCGCCGCAGCCGCGAGCCTCGTCGAACAGGGCCTGGAACACGAACCCGCCGAAGTCTCCCTGCGCGCCGCGGCCGCCGCCTACCGCACCCGCCAGTCCGGCTCGCCGGACGACCTGAGGGCCCTGATCACCCTGGCGCCGGAGCTCACGAACCCCGCCTACCGGAATCTGCTGATCGACTACGCGTGCGCGGGGCCGAAGCTGCCCCGGACGCTCGTGGCCAAGGCCCGGCGCATCCGCGAGAAATGAAAGCGTGCAGGTCAGCGACGCAGGGGGTGTTCACACGTTCGGGTCACCCGGATCCCGTTCCCGGCGGATACGCTGGTCGGGCCCGCGCGACTCCTCTCCATGGGAGCAATGATGAGCATCGAACCCGAGGCCTCCGAGCCGCGGTGGGCGGTCCCGCCCGAGGGCGGCTGGACCGCCGATGACCTGGACACACTCCCGAATCTGCCTCCGCACACGGAGCTGATCGACGGGAGCCTCGTTTTCGTGAGTCCGCAGACCCTGTTCCATTCGCGAGCGGTCGACTTCTTCAACTGGCAGCTGCAGTCCTTGGCACCGCCCGAGCTGGAGGTCGTGCGCGAGTTCACCGTCGACATCGACCGTTACAACCGGCCCGAGCCCGATGTGATCGTCATCGACGGTGACGTCATCCAGGACCCGAACCAGACCCGGTTTCCCGCCGAGTCGGTGCGCCTCGCCATCGAGGTCGTATCCCCGGAATCCCGGTCCCGCGACCGGGAGACCAAGCCCGTGAAGTACGCCCGCGCGACGATCCCCCACTACTGGCGGGTGGAGAACCACGACGGGCGTGCGGTGGTCTACGTCTTCGAGCGGGAGCCGGCCACCGGGGCGTACACCTCGACGGGGATCTTCCACGACCGGATGAAGGTGTCGGTGCCGTTCCCCGTCGATCTGGACCTCACGGCGATCACGGCCCGCCGCCGGGCGGCGGACCTGGGATAGGTCCGGCCGCCCTTCTCCTCGCCGCCCGGTCCGTGCCTCACTCGTACTCGGGCGGTTCCTCGTCCCAGCCGAACTCGGGGTCGCTGTGCTGCGGGGCTGCGGCCGGGGCTTGCGTACGGGCCGGGGCCGGGGCCGTCGTACGTGGTGCGGGGGCCGGGGCCGCAGGTACGGGGGCCTCCGGGGCTGTTCCCGGGGACGTCTGGGCCAGGACCTCCAGCACGCCCTCCCCGTACGTCGCGAGCTTCTTCTCGCCCAGGCCGCTGACGCCGCCCAGCTCCGCGAGCGAGGCCGGGTGCAGCGTCGCGATCTCCCGCAGCGTGGCGTCGTGGAAAATCACGTACGCCGGGACGCCCTGTTCCTTCGCCGTCGCCCCGCGCCAGGCGCGCAGCGCCTCGAAGACCGGGACGGCGGACTCGGGGAGGTCGGCGGCGGCCTTGGCCTTGCCGCCGCCGGACGAGGACGACGAAGACCGGGACGTCGGCTTCTTCGGCTCCTTGCGCAGCAGCACCTCCCGCTCGCGGCCGAGCACCGTCGCGCTCTCGTCGGTGAGGACCAGCGTGCCGTACTCGCCCTCCACCGCGAGCAGGCCCTGGGCCAGCAGCTGGCGCACCACGCCGCGCCACTCCGCCTCGGCAAGCTCCTCGCCGATGCCGAAGACGGAGAGCTGGTCGTGGTCGAACTGGATGACCTTGGCGGTCTTGCGGCCCAGCAGGATGTCGATGATCTGGCCCGCGCCGAACTTCTGGTTCCGCTCGCGCTTGAGCCGCACCACCGTGGAGAGCAGCTTCTGCGAGACGACCGTGCCGTCCCAGGTCTCCGGCGGGGTCAGGCAGGTGTCGCAGTTGCCGCACGCGGCGGCCGTGGGCTCCTGGCCGAAGTAGGTCAGCAGCTGCGCCCGGCGGCACTGGACCGTCTCGCAGAGCGCCAGCATCGAGTCCAGGTGGGCGGCGGCCCGGCGGCGGTGGGCCTCGTCGCCCTCGCCGCCCTGGATGAGCTTGCGCTGCTGGACGACGTCCTGGAGTCCGTACGCCATCCAGGCCGTCGACGGCTCCCCGTCACGGCCCGCGCGGCCGGTCTCCTGGTAGTAGCCCTCGACGGACTTGGGCAGGTCGACATGGGCGACGAAGCGGACGTCCGGCTTGTCGATGCCCATGCCGAACGCGATCGTCGCGACGACGACGAGCCCCTCCTCCCGGAGGAACCGCGCCTGGTGGGTGGCGCGAGTGCCGGCGTCCAGGCCCGCGTGGTACGGAACGGCCTCGACGCCGTTGCGGCAGAGGTACTCGGCGATCTTCTCCGTGGAGTTGCGCGAGAGGCAGTAGACGATGCCCGCGTCCCCGGCGTGCTCCTCCTTGAGGAAGGCGAGGAGCTGCTTCTTGGGCTCGGACTTCGGCACGATCCGGTACTGGATGTTCGGCCGGTCGAAGCTCGCCACGAAGTGCTTCGCGTCCGGCATGCCGAGGCGGCGGGTGATCTCCTCATGCGTGGCGTTCGTCGCGGTCGCCGTCAGGGCGATGCGCGGCACGTCCGGCCAGCGCTCGCCGAGCACGGACAGGGCCAGATAGTCGGGGCGGAAGTCGTGGCCCCACTGGGCGACGCAGTGCGCCTCGTCGATCGCGAAGACGGAGATCTCGCCCCTGGCCAGCAGCGAGAGCGTGGAGTCCAGGCGCAGCCGCTCGGGCGCCAGATAGAGCACGTCCAGCTCGCCCGCGAGGAACTGCGCCTCCATCGAGCGCCGCTCGTCGAAGTCCTGCGTGGAGTTCATGAAGCCGGCCCGGACGCCGAGCGCCCGCAGGGCGTCGACCTGGTCCTGCATGAGGGCGATCAGCGGCGAGACGACGACGCCGGTGCCCCGGCGGACCAGGGACGGGATCTGGTAGCAGAGGGACTTTCCACCGCCGGTGGGCATGAGCACGACCGCGTCGCCGCCCGCCACCACATGCTCGATGACCGCGCCCTGCTCGCCGCGGAACGACTCGTACCCGAAGACGCGGTGCAGCGTCCGCTGCGCCTCGCTCTCGCCGCCCGTGTCGATGCCGGTGCCGGTCACCGTCCCGGTGGTCTCATCCATGGTCACGCCCAATGCTCTGTCCCCCGAGGGTCCGCACGCCCGGCCCTGTCCGTCCTGCTCTCGTCCCCGTCCACGATAGGCGGCTCCTACGACAACGCCGGACGGTCTGTGGATAACCGACCGTCCGGCGCTGCTGTCGCTCATACTGCGGGGCATCCGCGCGGGCTACCGCACGAAGACTCCCGCCTGGCTCGCCAGGTCCAGGAAGTACTGCGGGGCCAGGCCCAGCACCAGGGTGACGGCGACGCCGACCGCGATCGTCGTCATGGTCAGCGGGGACGGGACGGCGACCGTGGGGCCGTCCGCCTTCGGCTCGCTGAAGAACATCAGGACGATCACCCGGATGTAGAAGAACGCCGCGACGGCCGAGGAGAGCACACCGACGACGACGAGTGCGCCCGCACCGCCCTCGGCGGCCGCCTTGAACACCGCGAACTTCCCCGAGAAGCCTGAGGTCAGCGGAATGCCGGCGAAGGCCAGCAGGAACACCGCGAAGACCGCCGCGACCAGCGGCGAGCGGCGGCCGAGCCCGGCCCACTTCGACAGATGCGTGGCCTCGCCGCCCGCGTCCCGGACCAGCGTGACGACGGCGAACGCGCCGACCGTCACGAAGGAGTAGGCCAGCAGGTAGAAGAGGACCGAGGAGATGCCCTCCGGGCTGGCCGCGATGACGCCCGCGAGGATGAAGCCCGCGTGCGCGATCGAGGAGTAGGCCAGCAGCCGCTTGATGTCGGTCTGGGTGATCGCGACGATCGCGCCGCCCAGCATCGTGATGATGGCCACGGACCACATGACCGGCCGCAGGTCCCAGGTGAGGCCCGGCAGCGCCACGTACAGCAGGCGCAGCATCGCGCCGAACGCGGCGACCTTCGTGGCGGCGGCCATGAAGCCGGTCACCGGGGTCGGGGCGCCCTGGTAGACGTCCGGGGTCCACATGTGGAACGGGATCGCGCCGACCTTGAAGAGCAGGCCGACCAGGATCATCGCGCCGCCGATGAGCAGCAGCGCGTCGTTGCCCATGGTGTCGGCGAGGGCCGGGTCGATCTCCAGGACCGAGCCGTCGACGACGTTGGCGATGTCGGCGTACGCGAGGGAGCCCGCGTAGCCGTAGAGGAGGGCGATCCCGAAGAGGAAGAACGCCGAGGAGAACGCGCCGAGCAGGAAGTACTTCACGGCGGCTTCCTGCGAGAGCAGCCGCTTGCGGCGGGCCACGGCACACAGGAGGTAGAGCGGGAGGGAGAAGACCTCCAGCGCGATGAACAGGGTCAGCAGGTCGTTGGCGGCCGGGAAGACCAGCAGCCCCGCCACCGAGAAGAGGAGCAGCGGGAAGACCTCGGTGGTGGCGAAGCCGGCCCGGACCGCGGCCTTCTCGCCCTCACCGCCCGGTACGGCTCCGGCCTGGGCGGCGAAGGAGTCGACCCGGTTGCCGTGGGCGGTGGGGTCCAGCCGCCGCTCGGCGAAGGTGAACACCGCCACCATGGCGACCAGGAGAATGGTGCCCTGGAGGAACAGGGTGGGGCCGTCGATCGCGATGGCGCCCATGGCCGCGATCTGGGCCTTCGTGGTGCCGTACCCGCCGGCCGCGAGGCCGACGATCGCGGCGAACGAGGCGGCGACCGCCACCACGGTCAGGAAGAGCTGGGCGTGGTAGCGGGCCCGGCGCGGCACGAAGGCCTCCACCAGGATGCCCAGGACGGCGGCGCCCACGATGATCAGGACCGGCATCAGCTGGGTGTACTCGATCTTCGGCGCCGTGAACGAGGTGCCCGGTGCCGCCGATGTCACCCCGCTCGCCGTCGTCCACAGACTGTGGACAGCTGTTGCGCTCACTTGGCGGCCTCCACCTCGGGCTGGGGGTCCTTCTTCTGTACGTCGGACATGGTGTGCTCCACCGCCGGGTTGACGACCTCGGTGAGCGGCTTCGGGAAGACGCCCAGGAAGATCAGCACGGCGATCAGCGGAAGCGCGACCGCCAGCTCACGGGCCTTGAGGTCCGGCATGGACCGGACCGATTCCCGCACCGGTCCGGTCATCGTGCGCTGGTAGAGGACCAGGACGTAGAGCGCGGCGAGCACGATGCCGGAGGTGGCGATGACGCCGGCCACCGGATACGCGCTGAACGTGCCGACCAGGACCAGGAACTCACTGACGAACGGGGCCAGTCCGGGCAGCGACAGGGTGGCGAGCCCGCCGATGAGGAAGGTGCCCGCCAGCACCGGGGCGACCTTCTGCACCCCGCCGTAGTCGGCGATGAGCCGCGATCCGCGCCGGGTGATGAGGAACCCGGCGACCAGCAGCAGCGCGGCCGTGGAGATTCCGTGGTTGACCATGTAGAGCGTGGCGCCCGACTGGCCCTGGCTCGTCATCGCGAAGATGCCCAGGATGATGAAGCCGAAGTGCGAGATCGAGGCGTAGGCGATGAGCCGCTTGATGTCGCGCTGGCCGACCGCGAGGAGCGCCCCGTACACAATGGAGACGAGCGCCAGGGCGATCACCACCGGCGTCGCCCACTTGCTGGCCTCCGGGAAGAGCCCGAGGCAGAAGCGGAGCATCGCGAAGGTGCCGACCTTGTCGACGATCGCGGTGATCAGCACGGCGACCGGGGCGGTCGCCTCGCCCATCGCGTTGGGCAGCCAGGTGTGCAGCGGCCACAGCGGGGCCTTGATCGCGAAGGCGAGGAAGAACCCGAGGAACAGCCACCGCTCGGTGCTGGTCGCCATCTCCAGCGAGCCGTTGGCGCGGGCCTCCACGATCTCGGAGAGCGAGAAGGTGCCCGCGACCACGTACAGCCCGATGACGGCGGCCAGCATGATCAGGCCGCCGGCCAGGTTGTAGAGGAGGAACTTGACCGCCGCGTAGGACCGTTGGGCCGCGGCGTTCTCGTCGCTGCCCGTGTGGGCCCGGTCGCCGAAGCCGCCGATGAGGAAGTACATCGGGATGAGCATGGCTTCGAACAGGATGTAGAAGAGGAAGACGTCGGTCGCGACGAACGACAGGATCACCATGGCCTCGACCATGAGGATCAGGGCGAAGAAGCCCTGCGTCGGACGCCAGCGCGAGGACTTCGTCTCCAGAGGATCGGCGTCGTGCCAGCCGGCCGCGATGACGAACGGGATCAGCAGCGCGGTGAGGCCGAGGAGCGCCACCCCGATGCCGTCCACGCCCAGTTCGTAGCGGACGCCGAAGTCGGCGATCCAGGAACGGGACTCGGTGAGCTGGTAGCGGTCGCCGCCCGGCTCGAAGCGCAGGAAGACGACGGCCGCCAGGACGAGCGTGCCGAGCGAGAAGAGCAGCGCGAGCCATTTGGCCGCGGTGCGCCGCGCGGCGGGGACGGCGGCGGTGGCGATGGCGCCGATCGCCGGAAGCGCCGCCGTCGCGGTCAGGAGGGGAAAGGACATGTGATCAGACCGCCCTCATCAGCAGGGTCGCGGCGATGACGACCGCCGTACCGCCGAACATCGAGACCGCGTAGGTGCGGGCGTAGCCGTTCTGCAGCTTGCGCAGCCGGCCGGAGAGCCCGCCGACCGAGGCGGCCGTGCCGTTGACGACACCGTCCACCAGGGAGTGGTCCACGTAGACCAGCGAGCGGGTGAGGTGCTCGCCGCCGCGGACCAGGACCACGTGGTTGAAGTCGTCCTGGAGGAGATCGCGGCGGGCGGCCCGGGTGAGGACCGAGCCGCGCGGGGCGAGGACCGGGACCGGCTTGCGCCCGTACATCGCCCAGGCGATCCCGACGCCGACGACCAGGGCCACCACGGTGGCTCCGGTGACCGTGGCCGCGCTCAGCGGGGCATGCCCGTGGTCGTAACCGGTCACCGGCTCCAGCCAGTTGATGAACCGGTCGCCGATCGCGAAGAACCCGCCGGCGAACACCGAGCCGAAGGCCAGCACGATCATCGGGATCGTCATCGACTTCGGGGACTCGTGCGGGTGCGGCTCGTGGCCCTCGGCGTCGGGCTGCCAGCGCTTCTCGCCGAAGAAGGTCATCAGCATCACGCGCGTCATGTAGAACGCGGTGATCGCGGCGCCCAGCAGGGCCACGGAGCCGAGGATCCAGCCCTCGGTGCCGCCCTTGGCGAAGGCCGCCTCGATGATCTTGTCCTTGGAGAAGAAGCCGGACAGGCCCGGGAAGCCGATGATGGCCAGATAGCCGAGACCGAAGGTGACGAAGGTGACCGGCATGTACTTCCGCAGGCCGCCGTACTTGCGCATGTCGACCTCGTCGTTCATGCCGTGCATGACGGAGCCCGCGCCGAGGAACAGCCCGGCCTTGAAGAAGCCGTGCGTCACCAGGTGCATGATCGCGAAGATGTAGCCGATGGGGCCGAGGCCCGCGGCGAGGATCATGTAGCCGATCTGCGACATCGTGGACCCGGCGAGGGCCTTCTTGATGTCGTCCTTCGCGCAACCGACGATCGCACCGAAGATCAGCGTGACCGCGCCGACGATGACGACGACCAGCTGGGCGTCCGGGGCGGCGTTGAAGATCGCGCCGGAGCGGACGATGAGATAGACACCGGCGGTGACCATGGTCGCGGCGTGGATGAGGGCGGAGACCGGGGTCGGGCCCTCCATAGCGTCGCCGAGCCAGGACTGCAGCGGCACCTGGGCCGACTTGCCGCAGGCGGCCAGCAGCAGCATCAGCCCGATGGCGGTCAGCTTGCCCTGGCTCGTCTCGCCCGCCGACTCCAGCACCGGCCCGAAGGCGAAGGTGCCGAAGGTGGTGAACATCAGCATGATGGCGATCGACAGGCCCATGTCGCCGACCCGGTTGACCAGGAAGGCCTTCTTCGCGGCGGTGGCCGCGGTGGGCTTGTGCTGCCAGAAGCCGATGAGCAGGAACGACGCCAGACCGACGCCCTCCCACCCGACGTACAGCAGCAGGTAGTTGTCGGCGATGACCAGGATGAGCATCGCCGCGAGGAACAGGTTGAGATAGCCGAAGAAGCGGCGCCTGCGCTCGTCGTGCTCCATGTAACCGATGGAGTAGATGTGGATCAGCGTGCCCACACCGGTGATGAGCAGGACGAACGTCATCGACAACTGGTCGAGCTGGAAGGCGATGTCGGCCTGGAAGCCCTCCACCGGAATCCAGCTGAACAGATGCTGGTGCAGGGCCCGGTCCTCGGCGCCCTTCCCCAGCATGTCGGTGAAGAGGATCAGTCCGACGACGAACGAGGCGCCGGCGAGGACGGTGCCGAGCCAGTGGCCCGTCCGGTCCAGCCGACGGCCGCCGCAGAGCAGGACCGCCGCTCCGAGCAGGGGCGCCGCGACGAGCAGCGCAATCAGGTTCTCCACGTTTCCGACCCCTTACAGCTTCATCAGGCTGGCGTCGTCGACCGAGGCCGAGTGGCGGGAGCGGAACAACGACACGATGATCGCGAGTCCGACGACGACTTCCGCGGCGGCGACGACCATCGTGAAGAACGCGACGATCTGCCCGTCGAGGTTGCCGTGCATCCGCGAGAACGTGACGAGCGCCAGATTGCAGGCGTTGAGCATCAGCTCGACGCACATGAACAGCACGATCGTGTTCCGCCTGATCAGCACCCCGGAGGCGCCGATCGCGAACAGCAGGGCCGCGAGGTAGAGGTAGTTGACCGGGTTCACTGGGCGGCCTCCGAATTCTCCACGTCCTTGCGCCCCAGCCGCTCCCCGGAGCGCTGCTCCAGCGCCTTGAGATCGGCGAGGGACTGCTGCGAGACATCGCGGATCTGACCGCGTTCGCGCAGGGTCTGCATGACGGTGAGCTCGGACGGCGTGCCGTCGGGGAGCAGACCGGGGATGTCCACCGCGTTGTGCCGGGCGTAGACGCCGGGGGCGGGGAGCGGCGGGAGGTGCTTGCCGCGCACGCGCTCCTCGGACATCTCCCGCTGGGTCTTGGCCCGTTCGGTGCGCTCGCGGTGCGTGAGCACCATCGCGCCGACGGTCGCGGTGATCAGCAGGGCGCCGGTGATCTCGAAGGCGAAGACGTACTTGGTGAAGATGAGGTTGGCGATTCCCTCGACGTTGCCGCCGTGCCGGGCGTTGGCCGCGCCGAGCCCGTTGAAGGTGCTCAGGGAGGCGTTGCCGATGCCCGCGATCAGCAGGACGGCGAACCCGAGTGCGCATCCGAGGGCCAGCCAGCGCTGGCCCTTGAGGGTCTCCTTGAGGGAGTCCGCCGCGGTGACGCCGACGAGCATGACGACGAAGAGGAACAGCATCATGATCGCGCCGGTGTAGACGACGATCTGGACGATGCCGAGGAAATACGCGCCGTTGGCGAGGTAGAAGACCGCGAGGACGATCATGGTTCCGGCGAGCGACAGGGCGCTGTGCACGGACTTCTTCATCAGCACCGTGGAGAGCGCGCCGATCACGGCGACGGTGCCCAGGATCCAGAACTGGATGGCCTCACCGGTCGAGGTGGTGGTGGCCGCGGCCAGGGCGTTCACGCCTCCACCCCCTTGTCCTGCCGGGTGTCGGCGGCCCGCGTGGACTCGATGGGGTCCTCGTCGGACTTGTCGCTCTCGCCCTTGGACACGGCCGTCTGACGGACCGTACCGGGAGCGGCCTCGGTGACCACGCCCCGGTAGTAGTCCTGTTCGTCCATGCCGGGGAAGATCGCGTGCGGGCTGTCGACCATGCCTTCGTCCAGGCCCGCGAGCAGCTCGTCCTTGGTGTAGATGAGGCTCTCGCGGGTGGTGTTGGCGAGCTCGAACTCGTTGGTCATGGTCAGCGCCCGGGTGGGGCACGCCTCGATGCAGAGTCCGCACAGGATGCAGCGCGCGTAGTTGATCTGGTAGACGCGGCCGTAGCGCTCTCCCGGGGAGTAGCGCTCCTCCTCGGTGTTGTCCGCGCCCTCCACGTAGATCGCGTCCGCCGGACACGCCCAGGCGCACAGCTCGCAGCCGACGCACTTCTCCAGGCCGTCCGGGTGGCGGTTGAGCTGGTGGCGGCCGTGGAAGCGGGGCGCCGTCACCTTCGGCGTCTCCGGATACTGCTCGGTGAGCCGCTTCTTGAACATGGCCTTGAAGGTCACGCCGAAGCCGGCCACGGGGTTCTGGAACTTCTCCCCGGACTCCCCCGGCTCCCCGGTCTGTCCCGCCCGGCCCGAGGATCCAGCGGATCCCGATGAGCCCGTGAGCTCTGGTTTCTCAGACACCGCCGGCCTCCTTTCCATCACTCGCGCTTTCGTCACTCTGAGTATCCGACCCACCACTGACAACGAGCTCCCGGTCCCGTCGTGGCCTGCGCCTGGGCACGGGCGGCAGCGTCTGTCCGGGCAGCGGCGGCACCGGGAACCCACCCGCCATCGGATCGAAGGCGGGCTCCGGTCCGGCCGCTTCCTCGTCGGCCCTGCGCCTGCGGTCGCGGTACATGTCGACGACGAAGGAGATCAGCAGGATCGAGATCACGACAGCGGCGACGTACAGCACGATCCGGGAGAAGTCGTAGCCCTCGTTGCGCAGGGCCCTGACGGTGGCGACGAGCATCAGCCAGACCACCGAGACCGGGATGAGGACCTTCCAGCCCAGCTTCATCAACTGGTCGTAGCGCACCCGGGGAAGGGTGCCGCGCAGCCAGATGAAGAAGAAGATCAGCAACTGGAGCTTCAGGAAGAACCAGAGCATCGGCCACCAGCCGTGGTTCGCGCCCTCCCAGAAGGCGGAGACCGGGTACGGGGCCCGCCAGCCGCCGAGGAACAGCGTCACCGCGATCATCGACACGGTCACCATGTGGATGTACTCGGCGAGCATGAACATCGCGAACTTGATGGAGCTGTACTCGGTGTTGAACCCGCCGACCAGGTCGCCCTCGGACTCCGGCATGTCGAACGGGGCCCGGCTGGCCTCACCGACCATGGTCACCATGTAGATGATGAAGGAGACCGGCAGCAGCATGATGTACCAGCGGTCCGCCTGCGCCTCCACGATCGTCGAGGTGGACATCGACCCGGAGTAGAGGAAGACCGAGGCGAAGGCGGCGCCCATGGCGATCTCGTACGAGATCATCTGGGCGGACGAACGGATTCCGCCGAGCAGCGGGTACGTCGAGCCCGAGGACCAGCCACCGAGGACGAAGCCGTACACCCCGACCGCGCCGACGGCGAGGATGTAGAGCGCGGCGATCGGGAGGTCCGTGAGCTGCATCGTGGTGCGCTGCCCGAAGATCGAGACCTCGTTGCCCGCCGGGCCGAAGGGGATCACGGCGATCGCCATGAAGGCCGGGATCGCGGCGAGGATCGGCGCGATGACGTAGACCGCCTTGTCCGCGCGCTTGACGATCACGTCTTCCTTGAGCATCAGCTTGATGCCGTCGGCGAGCGACTGGAGCAGCCCCCAGGGGCCGTGCCGGTTGGGGCCGATGCGCAGCTGCATCCAGGCGACGACCTTGCGTTCCCACACGATGGAGAACAGCACGATCAGCATCAGGAACGCGAAGCAGAAGACCGCCTTGATGACGACGAGCCACCAGGGGTCGGTGCCGAACATCGAGAGATCCTCGGCGGCGAGGACGGCGCGCTCGGGCGCCGTCGTGAGTGCGGCGAGGCCAGTCACGCTCGTACCTCCGATGGTTCGACGGGCTCACCCGGTGCGGCGGCGGGGCCGATCCGCACCAGGCCGCCGGGGTTCGCGCCGGTGTCGGCGGGGATGCCGCGCCCCACCGAGTTCAGCGGCACCCAGACCACCCGGTCCGGCATGTCGGTGACCGCGAGGGGCAGTTCGACGGTGCCCGCGGGGCCGGTGACGGCGAGCAGGTCGCCGTCCTTGACGCCGGACTCGGCGGCGGTGACCGCCGAGAGCCGGGCGACGGCCGCGTGCCGGGTGCCGGCGAGCGCGGTGTCGCCCTCCTGGAGCCGGCCCAGGTCGAGCAGCATCCGGTGGCCCGCGAGGACCGCCTCGCCGTCGCCGGGCCGGGGCAGGGGCTGCGCGCTCTCGCGCGGGTCGTCCGCGTGGCCGCCCTCCCAGCCGCCGAGCCGGTCCAGCTCGCGGCGGGCGGCGGTCAGGTCCGGCAGGGCGAAGTGCACGTCCATGGCGTCGGCCAGCATGTGCAGCACCCGGGAGTCGGTCGGCGCGAGCGTCCGGGACATCTGCTCGGGCTTCAGCGCCGCCTGGAACATCCGTACCCGGCCCTCCCAGTTGAGGAAGGTGCCGGACTTCTCCGCGACGGCGGCGACTGGGAAGACCACGTCCGCGCGGGCGGTGACCGCGCTCGGCCGCAGCTCCAGCGAGACCAGGAAGCCGACCTCGTTCAGCGCCTGGAGGGCACGGTTCGGGTCGGGCAGGTCCTCGACGCCGACCCCGGCGACGAGCAGCGCGCCCAGTTCGCCGGTGGCCGCTGCCTCGACGATCTGGCCGGTGTCGCGGCCGTAGCGGGTGGGCAGTTCGGCGACCCGCCACAGCTCCGCGACCTCGTCGCGGGCCCGCGGGTCGGTGGCCGGGCGGCCGCCGGGCAGCAGCGAGGGGAGCGCGCCCGCCTCGACCGCGCCCCGGTCGCCTGCCCGGCGCGGGATCCACACCAGGCGTGCGCCGGTGGCGGTGGCGGTGCGCAGGGCGGCGCTCAGCGCACCGGGCACTCCGGCGAGCCGCTCGCCGACGATGATCAGGGAGTGCTCGCCGCGCAACGCCTCGGCGGCGGCCGCCCCTTCGGCCTCCAGGCCGACGCCGCCCGCGAGCGCGTCCAGCCACTCGGTCTCGGTGCCGGGGGCGGCGGGCAGCAGGGTGCCGCCCGCCTTCACCAGGCCCCGGGTGGCGTGCGAGGCCAGCGCGAAGGTCTTCTGGCCGCTCTTGCGGTGGGCCTTGCGCAGCCGCAGGAAGACGCCGGGCGCCTCCTCCTCGGACTCGAACCCGACGAGCAGGACCGCGGGGGCCTTCTCCAGCGCGGTGTACGTGACGCCCTCGCCGTCGAGGTCCCGGCCGCGTCCGGCGACCCGGGCGGCCAGGAAGTCGGCCTCCTCGGCGCTGTGGACCCGGGAGCGGAAGTCGATGTCGTTGGTGTCGAGGGCGACCCGGGCGAACTTGCTGTACGCGTAGGAGTCCTCGACGGTCAGCCGGCCGCCGGTCAGGACGCCCGTACGGCCGCGGGCGGCGAGGAGTCCGGCCGCCGCGGCTGCCAGCGCCTCGGGCCAGCTCGCCGGTTCCAGGACGCCTTCGGCGTTGCGGACCAGCGGGGTGGTGAGCCGGTCACGCTGCTGGGCGTAACGGAAGCCGAACCGCCCCTTGTCGCAGAGCCATTCCTCGTTGACCTCGGGCTCGTTGGCCGCGAGGCGTCGCATGACCTTGCCGCGCCGGTGGTCGGTCCGGGTCGAGCAGCCGCCCGCGCACTGCTCGCACACCGAGGGGGTGGAGACCAGGTCGAAGGGGCGGGAGCGGAATCGGTACGCCGCCGAGGTCAGCGCGCCGACCGGGCAGATCTGGATGGTGTTGCCGGAGAAGTACGACTCGAAGGGGTCGCCCTCGCCGGTGCCGACCTGCTGGAGGGCGCCGCGCTCGATCAGCTCGATCATCGGGTCGCCCGCCACCTGGTTGGAGAACCGGGTGCAGCGCGCGCAGAGCACGCACCGCTCGCGGTCCAGCAGCACCTGGGTGGAGATCGGGACGGGCTTCTCGAAGGTCCGCTTCTTGCCCTCGAAGCGGGAGTCGGCGCCGCCGTGCGACATCGCCTGGTTCTGGAGCGGGCACTCGCCGCCCTTGTCGCAGACCGGGCAGTCCAGCGGATGGTTGATCAGCAGCAGCTCCATCACGCCCTTCTGCGCCTTCTCGGCGACAGGAGAGGTGATCTGCGACTTGACGACCATGCCGTCGGTGCAGGTGATGGTGCAGGAGGCCATCGGCTTGCGCTGGCCCTCGACCTCGACGATGCACTGGCGGCAGGCGCCGGCGGGGTCGAGGAGCGGGTGGTCGCAGAAGCGCGGGATCTCGATGCCGAGGAGTTCGGCGGCCCGGATGACCAGGGTCCCCTTCGGGACGCTGATCTCGATGCCGTCGATGGTCAGCGTGACCAGGTCCTCGGGCGGGATGGCCGCCTCGCCGCCCCCGGAGGGCGCACTCGTGGTGACTGTCATGCGTTCACCCCCCGGTGAGCGTTCTTGCCGTCGGTGTTCTTGTCGTCGGCCCAGGCCGTGGACCGGGCGGGGTCGAAGGGGCAGCCCTTGCCGGTGATGTGCTGCTCGTACTCCTCGCGGAAGTACTTGAGCGAGGAGAAGATCGGCGAGGCCGCGCCGTCGCCGAGCGCGCAGAACGACTTGCCGTTGATGTTGTCGGCGATGTCGTTGAGCTTGTCGAGGTCGGCCATCTCGCCCTTGCCGGCCTCGATGTCGCGGAGCAACTGGACCAGCCAGTACGTGCCTTCGCGGCAGGGTGTGCACTTGCCGCAGGACTCGTGGGCGTAGAACTCGGTCCACCGGGTGACGGCCCGCACGACGCAGGTCGTCTCGTCGAAGCACTGGAGCGCCTTGGTGCCGAGCATGGACCCGGCGGCTCCGACGCCCTCGTAGTCGAGGGGCACGTCGAGGTGCTCCTCGGTGAACATCGGGGTGGAGGAGCCGCCCGGCGTCCAGAACTTGAGCCGGTGACCGGCCCGGATGCCGCCGCTCATGTCGAGGAGCTGACGGAGTGTGATGCCGAGCGGGGCCTCGTACTGTCCGGGGCTGGTGACATGGCCGCTGAGCGAGTAGAGCGTGAAGCCCGGGGACTTCTCGCTGCCCATCGATTTGAACCAGTCCTTGCCCCTGTTCAAAATCGCGGGAACCGAGGCGATGGACTCGACGTTGTTCACCACAGTGGGGCAGGCGTACAGACCGGCGACCGCAGGGAAGGGGGGCCGCAGCCGGGGCTGGCCACGCCGTCCTTCGAGAGAGTCGAGCAGCGCGGTTTCCTCACCACAGATGTACGCACCCGCGCCCGCGTGCACCGTGAGTTCCAGATCGAGTCCTGAACCCAGGATGTTCGTCCCCAGATAACCCGCCTCGTACGCCTCTCGTACGGCCTCGTGCAGTCGTCGCAGCACGGGGACGACCTCACCGCGCAAGTAGATGAACGCATGCGACGAACGGATCGCGTAACAGGCGATCACGATGCCCTCGATGAGGCTATGCGGGTTCGCGAAGAGGAGCGGGATGTCCTTGCAGGTCCCCGGCTCCGACTCGTCGGCGTTGACAACTAGATAGTGCGGTTTGCCATCGCCCTGCGGGATGAACTGCCACTTCATCCCGGTGGGGAAGCCGGCCCCGCCGCGCCCGCGCAGACCGGAGTCCTTGACGTACGCGATGAGGTCGTCGGGGTCCATGGCCAGCGCCTTGCGCAGCCCTTCGTACCCCTCGTGGCGGCGGTAGGTGTCCAGGGTCCAGGATTCGGGCTGGTCCCAGAAGGCGGAGAGGACGGGTGCGAGCAGCTTCTCGGGGCTCGTCCCGTTGTGGTCGATCTCGGCGGCCAAGGTCATCACTCCCCCTCCTCGGCTGCGGGCCCGGCCGGGTGCTCCGGGTCGGAGGCCGAGGTCTGCTGCGGTGCGTCGTGCGAGCTGAGGTGCTCGGACGGCGAAGGGTCGTGCGGCTGCCCGTCCTGGGGCCGCGCGTCCTCGGGCTGGCCGGCGCGCGGGGAGACCACGCGCGTCTTCGGGAGCGCCTCGCCCTTGGCGAGCTTCAGCCCGACGAGGGAGGCGGGGCCGGCGCCGCCGGTCGCCTCGACGGCACCGGGGCGCTCGTCGGGGAAGCCGGCCAGGATGCGGGCGGTGTCCTTGTACGAGCAGATCGGCGCGCCTCGGGTGGGCTCCACGGTCCGTCCGGCGATCAGGTCGTCGACGAGCTGCGTGGCGCTCTGGGGCGTCTGGTTGTCGAAGAACTCCCAGTTGACCATCACGACGGGCGCGAAGTCGCAGGCGGCGTTGCACTCGATGTGTTCGAGCGTGACCTTGCCGTCCTCGGTGGTCTCGTTGTTGCCGACGCCGAGGTGCTCCTTGAGCGTGTCGAAGATGGCGTCGCCGCCCATGACCGCGCACAGGGTGTTGGTGCAGACGCCGACCTGGTAGTCGCCGCTCGGCCTGCGCCGGTACATGGAGTAGAAGGTGGCGACGGCGGTGACCTCGGCGGTGGTGAGGTCGAGCGTCTCGGCGCAGAAGGCGACGCCCGTACGGGAGACGTATCCCTCCTCGGACTGCACGAGGTGCAGCAGCGGCAGCAGGGCGGAGCGGCTGCCGGGGTAGCGGGCGAGCACCTCCTTCGCGTCCGCGTCGAGCCGGGCGCGCACCTCGGCCGGGTAGGGGGTGGCGGGGAGCTGCGGCATCCCCAGACTGACGTCTTGGCGTGAGGTGGTCACCGGTCGACGCCTCCCATCACGGGGTCGATGGACGCGACGGCGACGATGACGTCGGCGACCTGGCCGCCCTCGCACATCGCCGCCATGGCCTGCAGGTTGGTGAAGGACGGGTCGCGGAAGTGGACCCGGTAGGGGCGGGTGCCGCCGTCGGAGACGACATGCACGCCGAGTTCGCCCTTGGGGGACTCGACGGCGGTGTACGTCTGTCCGGCGGGGACCCGGAAGCCCTCGGTCACCAGCTTGAAGTGGTGGATCAGGGCTTCCATGGAGGTGCCCATGATGTTCCTGATGTGGTCGAGCGAGTTGCCGAGACCGTCGGCGCCGAGCGCGAGCTGGGCGGGCCAGGCGATCTTCTTGTCGGCGACCATGACCGGACCGGGCTCCAGGCGGTCGATGCACTGCTCGATGATCCGCAGCGACTGGCGCATCTCCTCCAGCCGGATGAGGAAGCGCCCGTAGGAGTCGCAGGTGTCGGCGGTCGGGACCTCGAAGTCGTAGGTCTCGTAGCCGCAGTACGGGTCGCTCTTGCGCAGGTCGTGCGGGAGTCCGGCGGAGCGGAGGACCGGGCCGGTGGCGCCGAGTGCCATGCAGCCGGTGAGGTCGAGGTAGCCGACGTCCTTCATCCGGGCCTTGAAGATGGGGTTGCCGGTGGCGAGCTTGTCGTACTCCGGCAGGTTCTTCTTCATGGTCTTGATGAACTCGCGCAGCTGGTCGACCGCGCCCGGCGGCAGGTCCTGGGCGAGGCCGCCGGGGCGGACGAACGCGTGGTTCATCCGCAGGCCGGTGAAGAGCTCGAAGAGGTCGAGAACCAGTTCACGATCGCGGAAGCCGTAGATCATGATCGTGGTCGCGCCGAGCTCCATGCCGCCGGTGGCGATGCACACCAGGTGCGAGGCGAGCCGGTTGAGCTCCATCAGCAGCACGCGGATGACGGTGGCCCGGTCGGGGATCTGGTCCTCGATGCCGAGGAGCTTCTCGACGCCCAGGCAGTACGCCGTCTCGTTGAAGAACGGCGTCAGGTAGTCCATCCGCGTGACGAAGGTGGTGCCCTGGGTCCAGTTGCGGAATTCGAGGTTCTTCTCGATGCCGGTGTGGAGGTAGCCGATGCCGCAGCGGGCCTCGGTGACGGTCTCGCCGTCGATCTCCAGGATGAGCCGCAGCACCCCGTGCGTGGACGGGTGCTGGGGGCCCATGTTGACGATGATGCGCTCGTCGTCGGACTTCACCGCGGATTCGACGACCTCGTCCCAGTCGCCGCCGGTGACTGTATATACAGTCCCCTCGGTCGTGGCACGGGGCGTTGCGTGGGGAGTGGTCATCAGGAGTACGACCTCCGCTGGTCCGGAGCCGGGATCTGGGCGCCCTTGTACTCGACGGCGATGCCGCCGAGCGGGTAGTCCTTGCGCTGCGGGAAGCCCTGCCAGTCGTCCGGCATCATGATCCGGGTCAGGGCCGGGTGCCCGTCGAAGATGAGCCCGAAGAAGTCGTACGCCTCGCGCTCGTGCCAGTCGTTGGTCGGGTAGATCTCGACGAGCGACGGGATGTGCGGGTCGCTGTCCGGGGCGGACACCTCCAGCCGGATCAGCCGGCCGTGGGTGAGCGAGCGCAGGTGGTAGACGGCGTGCAGCTCGCGGCCCTTGTCGCCCAGGAAGTGGACGCCGCTCACGCCCGTACAGAGTTCGAAGCGCAGGGCGGGGTCGTCGCGCAGGGTGCGGGCGACCTGGACGAGGTGCTCGCGGGCGATGTGGAAGGTCAGCTCGTCGCGGTCGACGACCGTCTTCTCGATGGCGTTCTCGGGCAGCAGGTCCTGTTCCTCCAGGGCCCCTTCGAGCTCGTCGGCCACCTCGTCGAACCAGCCGCCGTAGGGCCGGGAGGAGGCTCCCGGCAGGGTGACGGTGCGGACGAGGCCGCCGTAGCCGGAGGTGTCGCCGCCGTTGTTCGCGCCGAACATGCCCTTGCGTACGCGGATGACCTCGCCGCCGGTGTCGCGCGGGGCGGGTACGGAGTTGCCGTTCCGGCCCTCGCCGTGGGTGTGGTCGCTCACCGCAGCAGCCCCTTCATCTCGATCAGGGGCAGCGCCTTGAGGGCCGCTTCCTCCGCCTCGCGGGCGGCCTCCTCCGCGTTGACCCCGAGCTTGCCGTCCTGGATCTTCTGGTGGAGCTTGAGGATGGCGTCCAGCAGCATCTCGGGACGGGGCGGGCAACCCGGCAAATAGATATCAACCGGGACAATGTGATCAACACCCTGCACAATGGCGTAATTGTTGAACATTCCACCCGATGACGCACAAACTCCCATGGAAATGACCCACTTGGGATTCGGCATCTGGTCGTAGACCTGCCGCAGGACGGGTGCCATCTTCTGGCTCACCCGCCCGGCGACGATCATCAGGTCCGCCTGTCGCGGCGATCCGCGGAAGACCTCCATCCCGAACCGGGCGAGGTCGTAGCGGCCGGCGCCGGTCGTCATCATCTCGATGGCGCAGCAGGCGAGTCCGAACGTGGCCGGGAAGACGGAGGATTTCCGCACCCAGCCCGCGGCCTGCTCGACCGTGGCCAGAACGAAGCCGCTCGGCAGTTTCTCTTCGAGTCCCATGGTGTGCCCCTCAGCCCCTCAGTCCCATTCCAGGCCGCCGCGACGCCATACATACGCATAGGCGACGAAGACGGTGAGCACGAAGAGCAGCATCTCCACGAGCCCGAAGATCCCCAGGGCGTCGAAGGAGACCGCCCAGGGATAGAGGAAGACGATCTCGATGTCGAAGACGATGAAAAGCATCGCCGTCAGGTAGTACTTGATGGGAAAGCGGCCGCCACCGGCCGGAGTCGGGGTGGGTTCGATACCGCACTCGTACGCTTCGAGCTTTGCCCGGTTGTAGCGCTTGGGGCCGATAAGCGTGGCCATGACCACGGAGAAGATCGCAAACCCTGCCCCGAGGGCGCCGAGCACGAGGATGGGCGCGTAGGCATTCACGCTCCTCGCTCCTTCCAGTCGTCCTTGACCTTTGGACCGCATCGGGCGACCGGCTCGCCACCTCACCAAGATCGTGCACATGTGAGGCAGTTCACAAGCCCGACTGCCCCGCATCCTATGCCCGGTCCCCTGTGATCTGCGACACGGGGTACGACAACGGCTTTGTGATCTCCACCACCTGACGAAGGATCATGAAGTCGTATGAGCGGTGATCTTCGTACGCGAAGCGGCCGAGTGATCACGAGACGTGACATTCGGTGGTGTTACCGCTGGTCAAAGGCGCGCGGCGCTATCAATCGACGGCCTGTACAAGCAAATTGGCGGTGGACGGCCCGGAGGTGATAAGGGCGCGACCCGATCCCGGCGCTCACCCGGACGAGGGGCGGCGAGGACCGAAGGGGACATGTGCCCGCATTCACGAACTTCCGGATCAGGCGCCCGGCGACGCCCCGCGCCCCGGTCCGGCCGCGGAGGTCCACGCGGGTCGCGGGCGCGAGGGTTGCCTGTCGCGGTGGACTCACACTGTGACCTGCGCCACTCGGCCCCGCACGCCAGGAAACCGGGCTTGGCCATCGGTGTGAACGGATGGTAAGCGACGGGCAATTCGGGCGTATTGCCGAAAGGCAGTGATCACGGGGCTGATTGCGGCCGCCCGATTTGCCCGTTACGGCGTCAATAAAGGCGCTCAGAAAGCGGATTCACAGATTCCGAACGTAACTGTGTCGCAACACACGTTTCTTGATGGGACCCCTACAGCCCTGATAGCGCTAGTACCCATGTCCCACACCGCTCACATACCCAGCCACCGGAAGCCCCGCCAGCGCGCCTCGAAGTCGGCACTGCGAGCCGGAGTTGCCGGTGGCGTCCTCAGCACCATCGCGGTCGCGAGTGCCGCCGGTCCGGCCCAGGCCGAGCCGGTGACCCAGACGATCGAGATGCCCACCATCACGTCCGGCTTCTCCACCGCTGTGGCCGCCTCCGCACAGGCCACCCAGCAGGTCGCCCTCGACCTGGAGACGCAGGCCGACGAGGACGCCGCGGCCGAGAAGGCCGCGAAGACGGCCAAGAAGGCCCACGCCGAGGCCGTCCGCAAGGCCGAGGCCAAGAAGAAGGCCGAAGCCGCCGCGAAGGCCAAGGCCGAGGCGGAGGCCAAGGAGCGCGCCGAGCGCGCCTCCCGGACCGCCGAGCGCACGACGCTCAGCGCCTCCTCCGGCTCCTCGGACTCCACGGGCAGCTCCGCCTCCGCCCCGTCCTCCTCCTCCTCGAACGTGAGCGGTTCCGCCGCCTCCATCGTGGCGTTCGCCAAGGCCCAGGTCGGCGACGCGTACGTCTCCGGCGGCACCGGCCCCAACGCGTGGGACTGCTCCGGCCTGGTCCAGGCCGCCTACCGCACGGCGGGCATCGACCTGCCGCGCGTCTCGCAGTCCCAGTCGACCGCCGGCACCCAGGTCTCCCTGGACAACCTCCAGCCCGGCGACATCCTGTACTGGGGCGGCGCGGGCAGCGCGTACCACGTGGCGATCTACGTCGGCGGCGGCGAGTTCGTCGGTGCGCAGAACTCCAGCACCGGCACGGTGCAGCGCTCCATGGACTACGACCGGCCGACCGGCGCGGTCCGCGTTCTCTGATTCACAAGCGGTTCCCCGGGTGTTCGCCCGGCGGACCGCCGCGCCCTCGGGCGCACCGGTGCACCGCTGAGGGCCGCCGCTCCCCCGCTCGGGGGCGGCGGCCCTTCGCCGTCGTCGCGGCGACGAGCAGCGCCAGGACCATCAGCAGGGCGCTCACCCGGACCGGAGCCCGGTAGCCGAGCCCGGCGTCCAGGGCCAGTCCGCCCGCCCACGGCCCCACCGTCGCCCCCAGGTTGAACGCGGCCGTCGAGAAGGCGCCGGCCAGCGTAGGGGCCCCGGGGGCGAGGCCCAGCACCCGGGTGATCAGGGCGGTGCCCGTACCGAAGGCGAGCATGCCGAGGAGCGGGATCAGCACCAGGGCGAGCACCGGGCTGCCCGCCGCCACGGCGAGCGCCGCCCAGCCGACGGTGAGGGCGGTCATGCCGGTGGCGACGACGGCGACCGGACGGGCGTCAGCGAACCGGCCCGCCACCGCGACCCCGGCGAACGAGCCCGCCCCGAAGAGCGCCAGGGCCACCGGCACCCACCCCGCGCCCAGGCCCGCCTCCCGGGTGAGGAGCGGCTCCAGGTAGGAGAACGCGCAGAAGGTCGCCCCCTGCACCAGGGCCATCGTGAGCAGGGTCGGCCGCAGCCGGGGGCCGGTCAGCGCGCGCAGTTCGTCCCGTACGGGGACGGGAGCGGCGGCCACGCCCGTACTCCGGCCGCCCGGGATGGAGCGCAGGACCGCGAGGACGGCGGGCAGCGAGACGATCGCGACCGCCCAGAAGGCCGACCGCCACCCCCAGCGCTCCCCCAGCACCGCGCCGGCCGGTACGCCCACCACGCAGGCGATCGTCACGCCGCCGACCACCACGGCGGTGGCGCGGCCCTTCAGCCGGTCGGGGACCATCGCGACGGCCGTCGTCAGGGCCACCGCCCAGAAGCCCGCGTTGGCCAGGGCTCCGACGAAGCGGGTCGCGAGGAGCACGCCGTAGTTCGGGGTGAGCGCGCCGACGACATGGACGGCGACGAACACGGTGAGGAAGAGGAACAGGGCGCGGCGGCGCGGCCAGGTGCGGCTGGAGAGCGCCATCAGGGGTGCGCCGACGACCATCCCGACGGCGAAGGCGGAAGTGAGGAGGCCGGCGGCGGAGAGGGAGACGCCGAGGTCGGCGGCGATGCCCGAGAGAAGCCCGGACAGCATGAACTCGGAGGTGCCCTGGGCGAAGACCGCGAGCCCGAGGACGTAGACGGCGAATGGCATGGGTGAGTAGCCCCTTGGACGGAACCGTCGGATGGACAGACAGACCGGTGTGCGGGGATGGGGGCCGCGCGGACGCCCGCCGGAGGTCCGGCGGTGGCTCGGCGCGAAGAAGTGCCCGGCGTCGGTCGACGTGGAAAGGTGTCGATCCGAGGTGATCCGAAGTGATCTGAGATGACCTGCGGCGATCTGCGTGATCAGCAGTCATCGGCCGGTGGCACGAACCCTGCGTACGGCGGTGGTTCGGCGCGTACGCGAGGGGGAACGGCCCGTACCCGCGGTGATCCGGCGGGCGTGGAACCGTACGGGAGCCGCCCGGTGACCCGAGGGGTCAGCCGGCGGGGCTCAGCACGAACACGGCCACCGGCGCACCGGTGGCCGGAGTCTGTCGGACTCGGGGCCGGCCATGGAAAGCGAGGCTACCGGCCGGGCGGCGGAGCCTCCAGCGGTTTTCCCGGCCGGTTCTGCCGGGCCGGGCGAAGCCGGAGGACCGCCGTCCGGATCAGCGGCGGCGCGGGCGGCGGTTCGTCCGCTCCGGCTCCTTGGCCGAAGTGGTGGGCGCGGGCGGCGCGTCGTACGGGGCGTCGAAGTCCTCGTCCTCGTCCGTCGCGGTCGGGTCCACGGCGAAACGGGGCTCCAGGAAGAGCCCGTGGTGCTGGGGCAGGGAGGCGGTGGTCATGGCTGTCTGTCCTTGGGGTCGAGCAGCGCTGTATCGGCTTGTTCCGTACCCCGCTGGCCTGCGTTCGATGTGAGCGTGCGTCAAGAAGAGTGGCACGCACCGCGTGCCGCCACAGCGGGCGGGGCGGGCGGGCGCCGTCCGGTCCGGACTGCCGACGACCGGGGGCGCGCAAATCATCGCACACGATCACCTGAGGGGCCGAGGATTAACGCCTGTGGTCCGACGACCGGGCCGGCCGGTCGACGGCCTCAGGCCTTCGGGGCCACCTTCGACAGGCCGTTGATGATGCGGTCCATCGCGTCGCCGCCCTGCGGGTCGGTCAGGTTGGCCAGCATCTTCAGGGTGAACTTCATCAGCAGCGGGTGGGTCAGGCCGCGCTGCGTGGCGAGCTTCATGATCTTGGGGTTGCCGATCAGCTTCACGAAGGCGCGGCCCATCGTGTAGTAGCCGCCGTAGGTCTCCTTGAGCACCTTCGGGTAGTTGTTCAGGGCCAGTTCGCGCTGGGCGGGGGTGGCGCGGGCGTGGGCCTGGACGATGACGTCGGCGGCGATCTGGCCCGACTCCATGGCGTACGCGATGCCTTCGCCGTTGAACGGGTTGACCATGCCGCCCGCGTCGCCGACGAGCAGGAGGCCCTTGGTGTAGTGCGGCTGACGGTTGAAGGCCATCGGGAGGGCGGCGCCGCGGATCGGCATCGTCATGTTCTCCGGGGTGTAGCCCCAGTCCTCCGGCATCGAGGCGCACCAGGCCTTGAGGACCTCGCGCCAGTCCAGCTCCTTGAAGGCGGAGGAGGAGTTGAGGATGCCGAGGCCGACGTTGGAGGTGCCGTCGCCCATGCCGAAGATCCAGCCGTAGCCGGGCAGCAGCCGGTCCTCGGCGCCGCGTTTGTCCCACAGCTCCAGCCAGGACTCCAGGTAGTCGTCGTCGTGGCGGGGCGAGGTGAAGTACGTACGGACGGCGACGCCCATCGGGCGGTCCTCGCGGCGGTGCAGGCCCATCGCCAGGGAGAGCCGGGTGGAGTTGCCGTCGGCGGCGACCACGAGCGGGGCGTGGAAGGTGACCGGGGTCTTCTCCTCACCGATCTTCGCCTCGACGCCGGTGATGCGGCCGGTGCGCTCGTCGCGGATGGGCGCGCCCACGTTGCAGCGCTCGTACAGCCGGGCGCCGGCCTTCTGCGCCTGGCGGGCCAGCTGCTCGTCGAAGTCGTCGCGCTTGCGGACCAGTCCGTAGTCCGGGTAGGAGGCGAGGTCCGGCCAGTCCAGCTGGAGCCGTACGCCGCCGCCGATGATGCGCAGGCCCTTGTTGCGCAGCCAGCCGGCCTCCTCGGAGATGTCGATCCCCATGGAGACGAGCTGTTTCGTGGCGCGCGGCGTCAGGCCGTCGCCGCAGACCTTCTCGCGGGGGAACGCCGTCTTTTCCAGCAGCAGGACGTCCAGTCCGGCCTTGGCGAGGTAGTACGCGGTCGTGGAGCCGGCAGGGCCCGCTCCGACGACGATGACATCCGCGCTGTGCTCGGAGAGGGGCTCGGTCACGGTCGGATCTCCCGAAGACTCGAATTCGCGTGCCGCGCGGCACATGTCCCGTGCAGTCTATGGGGGCCTGCGAACCAACCCTCCGAAGGGCTCCCTCATGTCGATCGCGCCTGCCACGCCCCATGCTTCGGCCCCCGCCGTACGCCTCCGTGTTCCGACGGACGAGGACGCCCTGAGCTGGCACCGGGTCTTCGACGACCCCGAGGTGATGGAGTTCTTCGGGGGCCGGCGGGCGGACTTCTCCGTGTACGAGGAGCTCACCGCGCGCCAGCGCCGGCACGACGCGGAGCTCGGCTACTGCCTGTGGACGCTCACGGACGAGGAGGACGCGGTGCTCGGCTTCACCGGGGCGCAGCCGTGGCCGCACACGCACTACGGGCCGGTCGGCGCGACCGAGATCGGCTGGCGGCTGGGGCGTGCGGCGTGGGGCCGCGGATACGCCTCCGCCGCCGCCCGCATCACGCTGGAGCGGCTGCGGGCGGCGGAGGTCGGCGAGGTGGTCGCGATGGTGCACTCGCGCAACCGGCGGTCGATGGCGGTGGCGGAGCGCCTCGGGATGCGGCGCGCGGAGTCGTACGACACCCCGCGCGGCCAGGAGGCGGTCTGCTTCCGGCTGGAGCTGTGAGGCCCCGGAGGTGACTCAGGCGCGGGTGGCCCGGTGCAGGGCCACCACGCCGCCGGTCAGGTTGCGCCAGGCGACCTTCGACCAGCCGGCCTTCTGGAGCAGTGCGGCGAGGGCGGGCTGGTCGGGCCAGTCGCGGATGGACTCGGCGAGGTAGACGTACGCGTCCGGGTTGGAGGACACCGCGCGGGCGGCCGGCGGGATCGCCCGCATCAGGTACTCCGTGTAGACCGTGCGGAACGGGGTCCAGGTCGGCTGGGAGAACTCGCAGATCACGACCCGGCCGCCGGGCTTCGTCACCCGGTACAGCTCGCGCAGCGCGACATCGGTGTCCTGGATGTTGCGCAGCCCGAAGGAGATCGTCACGGTGTCGAACGTCTCGTCCTTGAACGGCAGCCGCATGCCGTCGCCCGCGGTGAACGGCATCCACGGGTGGCGTTCCTTGCCGACCTTGAGCATGCCGAGCGAGAAGTCGCACGGCACGACATAGGCGCCCGCCTTCACGAAGGGCTGCGAGGAGGTCGCCGTACCGGCCGCCAGGTCCAGGATCTTCTGCGCGGGGCGGGCGTCGACCGCCTGGGCGACCGCCTTGCGCCACAGCCGGGCCTGGCCGAGCGAGATCACGTCGTTGGTCAGGTCGTAGTTGGCCGCCACACCATCGAACATCGAGGCGACTTCGTGCGGCTGCTTTTCCAGGGAGGCTCGGGTCACCCTTCCATTCAAGCAGCCGCACCACCGGGATCAGTGAGGGCGGTCGCCCGCGATGGCCACGCGCTCCGCGACCCGGCGGTGCGGGGCGTAGTCGTTGACCGCGTAGTGCTGGGTGGCCCGGTTGTCCCAGAACGCGACGTCGCCCGCGCGCCAGCGGAACCGCACCTGAAACTCCGGGGCGTGCGCCTGCTGGAACAGCAGCCGCAGCAGCCGGTCGCTCTCCTCCTGAGCGAAGCCCACGATCCGGGTGGTGAACGAGGCGTTGACGAAGATCGTGCGGCGGCCGGTGACCGGGTGGCGGCGCACCACCGGGTGCTCGACCGGCGGGAACTCCTCCTGGTGCGCCGCCAGCCGCTCCGGCGGATAGAAGCGCGAGAAGCCGGGGATGAAGTCGTGCACCGCCCGCGCCCCCTCGATGCGCTCCTTCACCTCCGGGGCGAGGTTGTCGTACGCGGCGGCCATGTCCGCCCACAGCGTGTCGCCGCCCACCGGCGGCACCTCGCGCAGCTGGAGGACCGCCCCGAGGGCGGGGCGCTCGCGGAAGGTGACATCCGTGTGCCAGACGTTCTCGAAGGTGGGCACGGTGGTGCGGTCGAGGCGGGCGACCTCGGGGTCGTCGCCGGTGGCGAGCAGCGGGTTGGTCTCCAGCTCGCCCCAGAGCCCGGCGAACGCCCGCTGCTGGAGCGAGGTGAGGTGCTGGTCGCGGAAGAACAGCACCTTCCACTCCAGCAGCGCCCGGTCCAGCTCGGCGCGCACGGCCGCCGTCAGCGGGCGGGAGAGGTCGACGCCGTGGATCTCCGCGCCGATGACCCGGCCGAGCGGGACCAGCCGGAAGCGCTCGTACGGGCGGTCGGTCCAGCCCTCCGGGACCCGGCGCAGCTCGCGCGGGCCCTCGTAGAGGCCGTCGGCGGGGATGCGGTGCTCGCGCAGGACGGGGGCGGGGGGCGTCGTGGTGATGGTCATGGTCCTTCTCCTCTCGGTGTACGGGGTCGGGTCAGCGGGCCGCGTTGCGCACCGCCGTGCCGATCTCGGCGCGCAGCGCGGCGTACGCGGGCAGTCCGCGCAGTTCGTCGGGGTCGGCGCCGGTGCGGGGCAGGTCGATCGGGGTGTCCAGGGCGACCGTGCCGGGGCGGTTGGTGAGGACGATCGCGCGGGTGCCGAGGAAGACCGCCTCGTCGACGCTGTGGGTGACGAAGACCGAGGTGGTCCCGGTCTCGGCGCTCACCGTGCGCAGGTCCTCCTGGAGCCGTTCCCGGGTGAGGGCGTCGAGCGCGGCGAACGGCTCGTCCAGCAGCAGGAGCCGCTTGCCGCCCGCCAGGGCACGGGCGATGGCCACGCGCTGCTGCTGGCCGCCGGAGATCTGCCAGATGCGGCGGCCGGCGGTGTCCGCGAGGCCGACCCGCTCCAGCAACTCCGCGGTCCGCTCCGGCCGTTCGGCCCGGGGCACGCCCGCGTACTTCAGCGCCAGGCCGATGTTGTCGCCGACCGTACGCCAGGGGAAGAGGCGCGGCTGCTGGAACACGATGCCCGCCTGGCTCCCCGGGTCGGGGCGCTCGCCGAACACCTCCACCGCGCCCTCGGTGGCGTGCTCGAAGCCGGCGATCAGCCGCAGCAGGGTGCTCTTGCCGCAGCCGGAGGGGCCGACGAGGACCAGGAACTCACCGGCCGGGATCTCCAGCGAGAGGGGCCCGATGGCGGTGACCGCGTCCGCGCCCCGGCCGTAGGAGTGGCGGACCTCCCGTACGGAGACGACGGGGGCGGTCCTGCCGTCCGTACCGGCCGCCGCTTCGGGTGCCTTGCCGAGGTCAGGGGCTGACGGCATCGCTGAGCCCTTCCACGTGGATGGCCTTGCGCAGGGCCTCGATGTTCGGCGCGGCGTCGATCTGCTTCTGGTCGACGAGGAACTGCGCGGCGCTGTGGAGGTTGTCCGCCAGACCGCCGACCTTGCCGGGGGCGCCGAGCCACTTGGCGTCGGCCTGCTCGGCGGGCTTGAGGAAGATGCCCTGCTTCAGCTGCGTCCCGGCCTCGGCCGGGCTGATGCCGAGCTGCTTGCCGACGGCCGCCGACGCGGCGTCGGGGTCGTCGTGGATCAGGTCGAGCGCCCGGGCCTGGGCCTTGCGCCAGGCGGGCAGCACGTCGGGGTGGGCCTTGAGGAAGCTGGTGGAGGCGACCCCGAGGTCGAGGGTGGGCTTGCCGTCGGCGGCGAGTTCGCGGCTGGAGACGATGACCTCGCCGGTCTTCTTCAGCTCTTCCAGCGTCGGCAGCCAGACGTAGGTGGCGTCGATGTCGCCGCGCGTCCAGGCGGCCAGGATGTCCTGCGGTTCGAGGTCGAGGAGCTGGACCTTCGAGGCGTCCACCCCGGCCTGGTCGAGCGCGGCGAGCAGGCTGTAGTGCGAGGTGGAGCTGAACGGGGTGGCGACCTTCTTGCCCTCCAGGTCCTTCACCGAGGAGATCTTGGAGCCGTCGCGGGCGACCAGCGCCTCGTTGTCCCCGGCCACGTCGAGCACCCAGGTGACCTCGTACGGGATGTTCAGCGGCGCGGAGAGCCCCCGGGCCACCGGGCTGGAGCCGATCGCGGCGAGGTCCACCGACCCGGCGACGAACGCGGTGTTGATGCTGGCCCCGGAGTCGAACTTGGTCCACTTGACCTGGTACCCGGGGAGCGCCTTCTCCAGCCAGCCCTTCTCCTTGACGATCAGATCGCCGCTGGGGAACGCCTGGTAGGCGATGCGTATCGTCTTGCCGCCGTCGCCCCCGTCACCGGAGCCGCCCTGGCCGCACGCCGTCATCACCAGCAGGGAGCCCAGGGCCGCGGCGAGGGAGGTGATGCGGAGCAGGCCGCGTGATCGGGGCATGTGCGTGTCCTTCGTACGAGAGTGAAAGCGGGTGGGCGGAGAGAGGAGGCGGGTCAGGTGTGGCTGCGCCACGGGGCGACCCGGTCCGACAGGATGCGCAGGGCCGCGTCGATGAGCAGGCCGGAGATGCCGATGGCGAACAGGCCGAGCACGACGGTGTCGGACTGGTTGTAGCGCTGCGCGTCACGGATCAGGCCGCCGATGCCGGGCAGTCCGTTGACGGTCTCGGCGGCGACGACGGAGGAGTACGCGATACCGAAGGCGAGCCGGACGCCGATCAGGATCTCGGGCAGCGCGGAGGGCAGGACCACGGAGGTGACGACCTGTCCGCGCCGGGCCCCGATCGCGCGGGCCGCCTCGACCAGGGCGGTCGGCGCGGACGCCACGGCGGAGGCGGTGGCGACGGCGACCGGCGGCATCGCCGCGATGGCCAGCAGCCACAGCTTGGGCGCCTCGTCGATGCCGAACCAGATGATCAGCAGGCTGAAGTAGGCGAGCGGGGGCAGGGTGCGCAGGAAGGCCACCGCGGGCTCCAGCACCACACGGACCCACGGCAGCGTCCCCATGAGGACGCCGAGCACGAGTCCCGCGGCCACGCCCGCACCGGCCCCGACGAAGATCCGGCGCAGGCTGATCCCGAGGTGTTCGATCAGGGTGTGCCCCTGGTAGCCCCGGACGCCGTCGTGTGTGCCGGAGGTCTCCAGCAGCGCCTGCCACACGGCGGCGGGCGAGGGCACCAGCACCGGCGACCACAGCTGGAGCGCGGTCACCAGCTGCCAGAGGCCGAGCAGGACGGCGAGCGCGAGGACCCGCAGTCCGATACGGCGCAGCAGGGCGGCGCGTTCGGGGCGGCGGCGGCCGTCCGCGACCGGCCGGCCCGGGGTCACGGGTGCTGTGCTTCCGGCGGGTTCGGCGGTCCGTTCCCGCACGGACGGGGTGGTCGGCATGAAGGGGTCTCCGGAGTCATGGAGCGTCGCCGGACCTGGGGACAGGCCGGTGGGACACGAGGGCGGGCAGCGCCGGGGGCGCGACGATGCGAGGGGCGGAGACCGGAGGTGGGGACAGCGCGGAAGGCGCGGAAACCGGGGACGCGCGCAGGCATCACGTGGGCACCGCGAAGGATGCCGCGGCCGGCATCAACAGGATGCGCTGGAAACGCGGCAGAGATCGAT
The DNA here is from genome assembly GCF_010548505.1 of Streptomyces sp. SID14515. Classification (NCBI taxonomy): domain Bacteria; kingdom Bacillati; phylum Actinomycetota; class Actinomycetes; order Kitasatosporales; family Streptomycetaceae; genus Streptomyces; species Streptomyces sp. SID14515. The sequence goes on from NZ_JAAGMH010000028.1 coordinate 51,799, forward strand.
GTGGAGGCACTCCACCAGAAAACGATCGACTGTCACGGGCGCTGTTCTAGCACAGCGCTTCGAGCGGGCACCAGGATCCGCCAGGGAGTGAGACGCCTCCGGACCGGTACGTGGACGCGTACGGACGCGTACGGACGCGTACGGACGCGTACGAGGACGGATACCCGGACCGGCGCGCGGGCCGGTACGGACCGGCGCGCACGGCGCCTCGAACTGATCTTCACCGCTCTTCAACCTTTTCGGCACACGGGTGCTCTGTAAGGGGTGGGGGCCGAGGAGAGAGAGGGGACGGCGGATGCCGGCAGGGGCTGAGCCCGCCATGGCGGACGGCGAGCGCGCCGCGTTCGAGGCGTACGCCCGGACCGGGCAACGCCGGCTGTACCGGACGGCCTACCTGCTGTGCGGAGACGTCGAGGGCGCGCAGGACCTGACGCAGACGACGCTCGCCAAGCTGTTCCAGCACTGGCGCAGGGCGAGCCGGGCGGACAACCTCGACGCCTACGCCAAGACCGTGCTGGTGCGCACCTTCGTGGCCGAACGCCGCCGCACCGTACGCGATCTGCTCGCCCACAACCGCAACGCGCCCCGCCCGCAGCCCAATCCGGCACCCGGCGCCGACCTCCGGGTCACCCTGCTCGCCCTGCTCGCCGAACTCCCGCCGCGCGCACGGGCGATGGTCGTCCTGCGCTACTGGGACGACCTGAGCGTGGAGACCGTCGCCTCGCTGCTGCGGTGCAGCGAGTCCACGGTGAAGAGCCAGTGCTCGCGTTCGCTCGTCCGACTGCGCGCCCGGATGGGCGACGTCCAGCTCTACTCCACCGGAAGCTGAGGGCCGGTCATGACCCCTGAACCGTACGAGCACCTGTCGCCCCGCGCCCGGGACGAGGAGCTGTTCCGGGACGCCCTGCGCCGGACCGTCGGCCCGCTGTCGCTCCAGCCGGATCTGGTCGCCGACGCCGTACGGGAGGGCCACCGGCGGCGGGCCAGGACCCGGGCGTTCGCGGTCGCGGGCACCTTCGTCGCGGTCACCGCCGTGACCCTGGGCCTCGCCGTGCTCGGCCCCTGGCTGTCGGCCGGGACGGACCCGGAACCCGCCGCGCCCGCCGGCCCGTCCCTCTCCCTGCCCGCCGCCACGCCCACCCCGTCCCCCCGACGTACGGAGCAACCCACCGACATGCCGAGCCCCACCGCCACCCCCGTGCCGACGGATTCCACGGCCGTGCCGCCCGTACCCCCGGGGCCGCCCGGTCCTTCCCTGTCGGTCCCGCCCGGTCTCGGCCCCGAGGAGGCCCAGCGCCTGGAGGACTTCCGGCATCGGGCGGCCGGGGCGCTGGACGCCCTGCTGCCCGCGTCGGTCGGGACCGTCCTGCCGGTCGGCGACGACGCGCAGAGCTACCAGGGGCGGCGTGGCGGCATCGTGCACTCCGTCCGGCTGGAGGTGCGCCCGGATCCGGGGAGCGCGGCGCCCGCCTGCCGCGACCTCCCGGAGAAGGAGCAGACGTGCGACGGCCTCACCCTGGACGACGGCACGCCCGCCCAGGCCTACCGGCGGCCCGCGGCGGGGCGGTCGGGCACGGAGGTCTCCCTCCGCTACCGGTCCGGCCGCAGCACGGTGGCGCTGTCCGTCTCGCCCGCGCCGTCCGGGGCGGGCGGCGGCGCCCCCGTCACCGCCGGGGACCTGGTGCGGGTCGTCCAGAGCCCGCGGTTCCGGGAGCTGATCGCGTACGCCGACGAGAACCCGGTGCCGCGGAGCGGGGCCGCCTCATGACGCGCCGCCGCCCCACGGGCACCCTGCCGCCCGCGTACGGGGAACCGGACCGCGACGAGGACACGTTCCGGCTGCGCGTGCCGCCGCCCCGGACCTCGGAACACACCGCGAGCGGTTCACGAGGCGGCTCCAGGAGCGGTTCGAGGGGCGGTTCTCGGGACGCCTCCCGGAGCGGCTCCAGAACCGGCTCCCGGGACGGCTCGCGGGACGCCTCCAGGACCGACTCCCGGGACGGCTCCCGGGACGGCTCGCGGGACGGCTCGCGTTCCGCTCCCCGTTCCCGGTCCGCGGCGCGGACCCGGGTGCGGCGTCGGCAGCGCAACCGGCGCCGGGCGGTCGGCCTCGCCGTCCTGACGCTCGCGGTGGCGGCGGGCGCGGCGCTCCTCGTCGGCCGCCCCTGGCAGGACGGCGGCGGCCCGTCGGACGCGGCCCCGGCCCCGTCGCGTACGGCTCCGGAGGGCGGACCCGACAACGCGTCCGAGCCGCTGGAGGACGCCCCTCCGCCCACTCCCGCACCGACGCCGACCCCGTCCGCCGCGGAGGGGGACGCGGAGTCGGACGACCCCCGGGCCGAGGACATCCCCGCCTCGGGGCCCGGCACGTTCACCGTGGCCCGTGCGGGCGTCACGGCGAAGGGCGAGGGCAGCGCCTACCGGGTCGAGGTGGAGGACGGCATCGGCGTCGACCCGGACCGGGCCGCCGCCGACATCGCCGCCGTCCTCGCCGATCCGCGCGGCTGGAGCCACGGCGGCGAACGCTCGTTCCGCCAGGTCGCCGACGGGCCGGCCGGGCTGGTGATCAAGATCGCCACCCCGGCGACCACGGACCGGATCTGCGGCGCGTACGGCCTCAGGACGCGCGGCGAGGTCAACTGCCGCGGCGGCGAGAAGGTGATGGTCAACCTCAAGCGCTGGCAGCTCGGCTCGCCGCAGTTCGACGGGCCCGTCTCGGAGTACCGGGCGCTGATCATCAACCACGAGGTCGGCCACTGGCTGGGGCGCGGCCACGAGACCTGCCCGGGGAAGGGCCGCCCCGCGCCCGCGATGATGCAGCAGATCGACGGGCTGAAGGGCTGCGTCGCCAACGCCTGGCCCTACGACGCGAAAGGACGCTACCTGGGCGGTCCGAAGGTGCCCTGACCTCGGGCCATGGAGTGGGCCTCAGCGGGCGCGGTGCACGAGCCGGCCCGCGAGCACGGTCGCCACGCAGGGCCGGGGTCCGCCCCCGTACAGCGCCGCCTCGTCGGGCACGTCGAAGACCGCGAGGTCAGCGCGCCCGCCCACGGTCAGCGGGCCGTGTGCCGTACGGGCCAGATCGCCGCCCGCCGCGAAGGGGTCCAGGTCCGGCACCCCTTCGCGTACGGGCAAAGGCTCCCCGGACTCCTCGCGTACCGGAACGGGCGACGGCGCGACCCGGACGACCAGACCCGACCGGGCGACGGCGGTGCGCAACACCGGGTCGTCCGCGCCGAAGGGGCCCGCCACATGCGTCGTTCCGTGCCGCAGCATCCGCTGGAGCCCGCGCCGGACGCTGCCGGCCCGCCGGGTCGCGTCCGCCGTCGCCGCGATCCGCTCGAACGCCTCGCCCCACAGCGGGAGTTCGCCCAGCTCGTCGGCCTCGCGCGGGTCCGGGTGGTAGCAGCGGGTGAGCAGTTCCCGGGCCCGGTCCTGGCGCAGTCCGGGCGTGAGGAGCCCGGGCCAGCGGCGGACCCGGGCGGCCGGGCAGGCGGCGGCGACCTCCTCGTACGGGCCGAGGGCCGCGATCCGGTCGCCGTCCACCGCGACCGCACCGTCCGCGACGGCCGCCGCGCCCACCGGCAGCACCAGGGGCGCGGCGTGAATCGTCAGCACAGGGACGTCAGTTGGCGTTGAGGAGCTTCAGCTCCGGGTGGGCCGTGCCGCCCTCGATCGCGGTGGACGAGATGTGCGAGACGACGCGCTCGTCGACCGGGTCGTTCGCCGGGTCGTCGTGCACGACGAGGTGCTCGTACGTCGTGGCGCGCTGGGCCGGGACGCGGTCGGCCTTGCGGATCAGGTCGATGATCTCCAGCCGGTTGGAGCGGTGCTTGGCCCCGGCCGAGGAGACGACGTTCTCCTCCAGCATGATCGAGCCGAGGTCGTCCGCGCCGTAGTGCAGCGACAGCTGGCCGACCTCCTTGCCGGTGGTCAGCCAGGAGCCCTGGATGTGGGCGACGTTGTCGAGGAAGAGCCGGGCGATGGCGATCATCCGCAGGTACTCGAAGAGCGTGGCCTGCGTCTGGCCCTTCAGCTTGTTGTTCTCCGGCTGGTAGGTGTACGGGATGAAGGCGCGGAAGCCGCCGGTGCGGTCCTGGACGTCCCGGATCATCTTCAGGTGCTCGATGCGCTCGGCGTTGGTCTCGCCGGTGCCCATCAGCATGGTGGAGGTCGACTCGACGCCGAGGCCGTGCGCGATCTCCATGATCTCCAGCCAGCGCTCGCCGGACTCCTTGAGCGGGGCGATGGCGGTGCGCGGCCGGGCGGGGAGCAGTTCGGCGCCCGCTCCGGCGAAGGAGTCGAGCCCGGCGGCGTGGATCCGGCTGATGGCCTCCTCGGCGGAGACCTTCGAGATCCGGGCCATGTGCTCGATCTCGGAGGCGCCGAGCGAGTGGATGACCAGCTGCGGGAACGCCTTCTTGATCGCGGAGAAGTGCTCCTCGTAGTACTCCACGCCGAAGTCCGGGTGGTGTCCGCCCTGGAACATGATCTGGGTGCCGCCCAGCTCCACGGTCTCCGCGCAGCGGCGCAGGATGTCGTCGAGGTCGCGGGTCCAGCCCTTGTCGGTGGCCTTGGGCGGGGCGTAGAAGGCGCAGAACTTGCAGGCCGTCACGCACACGTTGGTGTAGTTGATGTTGCGCTCGATGATGTACGTCGCGATGTGCTCCGTACCGGCGTAGCGGCGGCGGCGTACGGCGTCGGCGGCGGCGCCCAGGGCGTGCAGCGGCGCGGACCGGTAGAGGTCGAGCGCCTCCTCCGGGGTGATCCGACCGCCTTCGGCGGCTCGGTCGAGGACGGGCTGAAGGTCGGCCTTCTCGGTCACCGGGCTGTCACCTTTCGGCGGTTTTTTGAGGATCCACGGACCGATCCAGCGTACGCCAGCCCGGTGCGCCGTCAGCCGCCGGACCTGGTGAGCTTTCCGTACGGGAGACCCGCGGCGCGTTCCTTCGAGCGGTAGTCCAGGGTGCCGTCGTCGGCGAGGCGGAAGACCAGGTCGGCCTCGGTGGTGGTGCAGAGGCCGGGCGTGCTGGGGCGGTCCGGGTCGGTGGCCTCGCGGATGTTCAGCTCTTTCGCGGTGCCGGAGGCGAGGGTGCCGACGCTGTTGCAGGTGACGGTGATGCCGAGCTGGGAGATGGTCGTGCTCATCCGGACGACCCGCTCGCCGCGCTTCCCCTCGGTGAAGACGGCGGTGAGGGTGCCGTGCGGCTGACCGGTCGTCCTCTCGGTGACCGGCCCCTTCCAGGTGCCGACGTACGCCTTCGGCAGCGCGGCCGCCGGGGCCTCGCTCGCGGCGTCGTCGGACTCGGCGGGCGACGGCTTCCCGGAGGCGGGCGGGGAGGCGGACCTCGACGGGGTCGCCGCGGCGTCGCTGCCCCGGTCCCGGTCGGCGTCGCCGCCCGGGAAGAGGCCGTCGAGCAGGCCCGTGCCGAGGGTGACGGCTGCGAACGCGCCCGCCACGGCCAGGGCGACGGTGCAGCTGACCCGGCGGCTGCGGCGCTCGCCGGTGGTCTGCCGGTTCTCGGCGCTGACGGTCAGGGAGAGGCGGGGGTCGCCGGTGCGCTGCCCCGGCAGGCCGCTCGCGCCGTGCGTGCCGTGCGTGCCGTCGCCGCCCTGCCGGTAGGTCCCGGCGTGCGTGGGGGGCGGGGGTGCGGTGGAGGCGGGCTTCGCGCGCGGAGGCGTCGGTGGCGGAGGAGGGGGCGGCGTCCCGTAGGCGTCGTCCTGCGGATGCGGCGTCCCGTACGCGTCGTCCTGCGGATGCGGTGTCCGGTACGGCACATCCTGCGACGCTTCACGCGGCGCTTCCGGTGACGCTTCACGCGGCGCTTCCGGTGACGCTTCACGCGGCGCTTCCGGTGACGCTTCACGCGGCGCTTCCTGCGGGTGCGCCGTCCGGCCCGGCGCTTCCTGCGCGGCTTCCTGCGCACGCGGTGCCCCGTACGGCGCTTCCTGCGGGTTCGGAGCGGGCGGGCCGAACTCCCCGGCCCGGCCCTGCGCGGCCTCCCCCGCCCAGGGCCGCGGCCCCGCCCCCAGCGACGCGCTGCTGAACGGCACCGGCCCCGACTGCACCGGCGCGTCCTGCGGTTCCAGGTCGAGCAGCGCCACCGCGGACCGGCTGACCTCGCGCACCAGCCGGCCCGGCAGCCAGCCGCCCGCCACCATCGCCGCCGCCCCGTCGGGAGCGAGTGCGCGGGCGAGGTCGGCCGGGGCGGGTCGGGCCGCCGGGTCCTTGGCGAGGCAGCCCGCGACCACCTCGCGCAGCTCGCCCTCCAGATCGCCCAGTTCGGGTTCCTCGTGGACCACCTTGTAGAGGAGTACGGCGGAGGAGTCGCCGGGGAAGGGGGCCGCGCCCGTCGCCGCGTACGCGAGGACCGCGCCCAGCGAGAAGACGTCGGCCGCGCCGGAGACGTCCCGGCCCCGGATCTGCTCGGGCGCCATGTAGCCGGGCGAGCCGACGGAGACCCCGGTGGAGGTGAGCGAGACGGTCGCGCCGAGGGCCCGGGCGATGCCGAAGTCGATGAGGCGCGGGCCGTCGAGGGCCAGCAGCACATTGGACGGCTTCACGTCGCGGTGGACGATGCCCTGGCCGTGGACGACCGCGAGGGCCTCGGCGAGACCCGCGCCCAGGGTGCGCACCGCGTGTTCGGGCAGCGGGCCGTGCTCGGTGATCGCCTGGGAGAGCGGCGGCCCGGCGACGTACCCGGTCGCCACCCACGGCACCGGGGCGTCCGGGTCGGCGTCCAGGACCGGGGCCGTCCACTGGGCGCCGATGCGCCGGGCGGAGTCCACCTCGCGCCGGAACCGGGCGCGGAACTGCTCGTCGAGGGCGAAGTGGGGGTGGACGACCTTGACCGCGACCGTACGGCCGCCGGCGCTGCGCCCCAGATAGACCCGGCCCATGCCGCCCGCGCCGAGCCTGCCGAGCAGCCGGTAGGCACCGATGGTGTGCGGTTCGCCCGCTTCCAGCGGCTGCATATGGACTCCCCCTGTGAACCCTGCGGACGGTGAACCCGTGGACGGTAATCCCTGTGGGCGCTCCGGAATCCCTGCGGACGGTCCGGACCCGGACCGAAGCCTAGGGGGCGCCACCGGCGCGGTCACCGGGAAACGGCCGGACCATTCCCCCCTCTCCGGTCGGGAGGGGATCATTTCGCCCCGGGGAAAGGCGCGAATGTGTTGTTCCGACGCCCCGCCGCCAATTCCCTGCCCAGGAACGGGAAAGGGAATTCCCGCCCTTTCCCGGGCCTCGGCTCAGCCGCCGAGCAGCTCCACCCGGACGTCGGCCGGGTAGCCGGTGTCCTGGCCCGTCCGGCGGGCGAACTCTCGGACGCCGGCCAGCTGGTCCGGGCCGAAGCGGAAGTCGAGCGTCGTGAAGTACTGCTCCAGCACCTTCGCGTCGAAGGCCTCCCAGCGGGCGGCCTGCTCGGCGACCTTGGTGACCTCCTCCAGGGAGAGGTCCCGGGAGGCCAGGAACGCCTCGTGGACCTTGGCGGCCGTCTCGGGGTGCGCGGCCAGGAAGTCCTTGCGGGCCGCCCAGACGGCGAAGACGAACGGCAGCCCCGTCCACTCCTTCCACATCTGGCCCAGGTCGTGGACCTGGAGCCCGAGCCGGGGGGCGTCGTGCAGGTTGGCGCGCAGCGCGGCGTCGCCGATCAGCACGGCGGCGTCCGCCTCCTGCATCATCAGGCCCAGGTCGGGCGGGCAGGTGTAGTAGTCGGGCCGGACGCCGTAGCGCTCGGCCAGCAGCAGCTGGGCCAGCCGCACCGAGGTGCGGGAGGTCGAGCCGAGCGCCACCCGGGCCCGGTCGAGCTGCTCCAGCGGAAGCTGGGAGACGATCACGCAGGACATCACGGGCCCGTCGCAGCCGACCGCGATGTCGGGGAAGGCCACCAGGTCGTCGGCGTTGCGCAGGTACTCCACGAGGGTGACCGGGCCGATGTCCAGATCCCCCCTGATCAGCTGCTCGCTGAGCCGCTCCGGGGTGTCCTTGGAGAGCTCCAGGTCGAGCAGGGTTCCCGTCCGGGCCAGGCCCCAGTACAGCGGGAGGCAGTTCAGGAACTGGATGTGGCCGACGCGGGGCCGGCTGCGACGGTCGTCGTCGCCTTCACGGGGGGAGACGGTTGAATTGTCCACATCGCGAGGCTAGACCCGCATCCGGCCACGAGCACCACCGGGGCCCGCGCGCCCCGTCCCGCACCCCCGCCCGTACCCCGCTCCGCACCCCCTGCGGGAGGCTCCCGTGCGGCCTTCCTCCGGACGCCCGACGGGGGCAGTCAAACATTCGGGTGAAGTGATCTTTCCCTCTACCGCTCTCCAGAGACTGCGTGCTAGGCTCGCCCGCAAGTTGCAGTTTGGTTTCCCTTGCAGTACAGAGCCTGCGGAGCATGTAACCCGCAGGCTTTTGTAGTTTTCAGACTTGTTTGCAGGTTCTGGAGCAGGGCAACCCTTTGGCCCAAGGAGGGCTTATGGCTACCGGAACCGTCAAGTGGTTCAACGCTGAAAAGGGCTTCGGCTTCATCGCCCAGGACGGCGGCGGCCCGGATGTCTTCGTTCACTACTCCGCGATCAACGCGTCCGGGTTCCGCTCCCTCGAGGAGAACCAGGTCGTGAACTTCGACGTCACTCAGGGACCCAAGGGTCCGCAGGCTGAGAACGTCACCCCGGCCTAGTTGCCCGGGTCGGTCGATCGCGGCCGTACATAGCAGTACCCAAGGAGCCCCGCTCCCCCGCTTCGGCGGAGGAACGGGGCTCCTGCCTGTATACGCCCGCAACCCGGTACCGCTTGACCTTGACCCCGTGTGAAGGGGTGCAGTGGAGCCATCATGTTCACCATCGGAGACTTCGCCAGGTACGGCCGGGTGTCGCCCCGGATGCTGCGTCACTACGACGCCATCGGACTGCCGCACCCCGACCGCACCGACCCCGTCACCGGCTACCGCCGCTACGGCGCGGCCCAGCTCGCCCGGCTCAACCGGATCATCGCACTCAAGGACCTCGGCTTCACGCTCCAGCAGGTGGGGGCCGTCCTGGACGAGCAGGTGGGCCCGGAGGAGCTGCGCGGAATGCTGCGGCTGCGCCGGGCCGAGCTGGCGGAGGCGGTGGCGGCCGCGTCGGCGCGGCTGGCCCGGGTCGAGGCGAGGCTCCGGTCGATCGAGAGCGAGGGGCGCATGCCTGTCGACGATGTTGTGATCAAGACCGTTCCGGCGGTCCGGGTGGCCGAGCTGACCGGGACCGCCGCGAGTTTCCAGCCGGAGGACATCGGGCCGGTGATCGGCCCGCTGTACGAGCGGCTCCTCCCGCTCCTGGAGGGCGCCGGCCTCCGGCCCACCGGCCCCGGGATCGCCCGGTACGAGGACGCCCCCGGGGGCGGCGGCGCGATCACGGTGCACGCCGGGGTGACGGTGTCGGCCCCGGCGGGCGCGGTCGGGGACACGGAGGTACGGGTGGTGGAGCTGCCGCCGTTCGAGGCGGCGACGATCGTGCACCGGGGCGCGATGGACGACGTACTGCCGACGGCCCACACCCTGGCCCGCTGGCTGGACGCCAACGGCTACCGCTCCACGGGCCACACCCGCGAGGTGAACCTGGAGTGCCCGGCGGACCGGAGCGCGTGGGTGACCGAGCTCCAGGAGCCGGTGGCGAAGGCCTGACCGGTCCGGCGCGTACGGGGAGGGGCGGCGGCCCCTCCCAGTGCGTACGCATGCACGCACGCGGCGACCCGCCCCCGTACGCGACGCGCACCCGCCCCCGGCGTCACTCCCCCACGCGCTACGCCCCCGCCCAGAGTCCGTCCTCCGTGAGCCCCAGCAGCTCGATCGCGTTGCCCCGGACGATCCGGTCGACGACGTCCGGAGCCAGGTGGCCCATCTGCTCCTCGCCGACCTCGCGGGAGCGCGGCCAGGTGGAGTCGGAGTGCGGGTAGTCCGTCTCGTACAGGACGTTGCCGACGCCGATCGCGTCGAGGTTCTTCAGCCCGAAGGCGTCGTCGAAGAAGCAGCCGTAGACATGCTCGGCGAACAGCTCGGACGGCGGCCGGTGGACCTTCTCGGCGACGCCGCCCCAGGCCCGGTTCTCCTCCCAGACCACGTCGGCGCGCTCCAGGATGTACGGGATCCAGCCGATCTGCCCCTCCGCATACATGATCTTCAGGTTGGGGAAGCGTTCGAACTTGCCGCTCATCAGCCAGTCGACCATCGAGAAGCAGCAGTTGGCGAAGGTGATGGTGGAGCCGACGGCGGGCGGGGCGTCGGCGGAGGTGGACGGCATCTTCGACGAGGAGCCGATGTGCATGGCGATCACGGTGCCGGTCTCGTCGCAGGCCGCGAGGAACGGATCCCAGTCGTCCGCATGTATGGACGGAAGCCCGAGATGGGGAGGTATCTCGGAGAACGCGACCGCGCGCACGCCCCGCGCCGCGTTGCGCCGGACCTCGGCGGCGGCGAGCTCCGCGTCCCACAGCGGGACGAGGGTGAGCGGGATGAGGCGGCCGTGCGCCTCGGGGCCGCACCACTCCTCCACCATCCAGTCGTTGTAGGCGCGCACGCCGAGGAGCCCCAGCTCGCGGTCCTTCGCTTCGGTGAACGTCTGCCCGCAGAAGCGCGGGAAGGTCGGGAAGCAGAGCGCGGACTGCACATGGTTGACGTCCATGTCGGCGAGCCGGTCCGGGACCGAGAAGGAGCCCGGCCGCATCTGTTCGTAGGTGATGATCTCCAGCTTGATCTCGTCCCTGTCGTAGCCGACGGCGGTGTCGAGACGGGTGAGCGGGCGGTGCAGATCCTCGTACACCCACCAGTCGCCGACCGGCCCGTCGTCGCCCTTCGCACCCATCACGGGCGCGAACTTTCCGCCCATGAAGGTCATTTCCTTCAGCGGTGCGCGAACGACGCGCGGACCGGAGTCCGCGTACCTGGACGGGAGCCGGTCCCGCCAGACATGAGCGGGCTCCACCGTGTGGTCGTCCACCGAGATGATCTTCGGGAAGGTCTCCATGCGTTCCACGGTAGCGCCGATCTGACGAACCGTCAGCTAGCGTGCGGGCATTCGCACCGGGTCCGGCACGGGGCACGGTTCCCGAATCGTTGTCGAGGGCTTGTGCAGAGCGTCACCCACTGCTGACGAGTCCGCCCGGGACAAGGCAGACTGTTGAGCGCGATACCAGCGGTACCGCGCCATCCGGATGCACACCGCACATAGACGCACGGGCGGACATTCGGGCGCGGGCACCACCGGCAGGATCCGCAGACGAGCGGGACCGGCAGGCGAGCAGGACAGGGGGCATCAATGGACCGTGACAGCGGGCCACGCGTGCGCGTACCGGAGCAGCGTGCTCCGGAGAAACCGGGTACGGCGGACGCCCTCAGGTTCACCGTGCTCGGCCCCGTACGGGCCTGGCGGGGCCCGGAGCTGCTCTCCTCCGGCTCGCCCCAACAGCGCGCCCTGCTGGCCGCGCTGCTGCTGCGCGAGGGCCGGACGGCCACCGCGGGCGAGCTGATCGACGCGTTCTGGGGCGAGGACCCGCCCTCGCAGGCGCTGGCCACGATCCGTACGTACGCCTCCCGGCTGCGCAAGATCCTGGGCCAGGACACCCTGGTGAGCGAGTCCGGCGGCTACGCGATCCGGACCGACCGGGCGGCGCTCGACCTCACCCTGGCCCAGGACCTGTCGGCCGAGGCCGAGAAGGCGCGGGCGGCCGGGGACCGCTGCCAGGCGCGCACCCTGATCAACAAGGTGCTGGGCCTGTGGGACGGCGAGGCGCTGGCCTCCGTGCCCGGCCCGTACGCGGACAACCAGCGCACCCGGCTGGAGGAGTGGCGGCTCCAGCTCACCGAGACGCGGCTGGACCTGGACCTGGAGGTCGGCTGCCACGCGGAGGCCGTCTCCGAACTGACCGCGCTGACGGCCGCGCACCCGCTGCGCGAGCGGCTGCGTGAGCTGCTGATGGTGGCGCTGTACCGCAGCGGCAGGCAGGCCGAGGCCCTCGCGGTGTACGCGGACACCCGCCGGCTCCTCGCGGAGGAGCTGGGCGTCGACCCGCGCCCCGAACTGGCCCAGCTCCAGCAGCGGATCCTGCGCGCCGACGAGGAGCTGGCCCGCCCGGCGGACGAACCGGCCCCCGCGCCCGCGCCGCTGAAGCCGGCGCAGCTCCCCGCCACCGTGCCCGACTTCACCGGCCGGTCCGCGTTCGTCTCCGAGCTGGGCAGCCGGCTGGCCACCGCCGAGGGCTCGGTGATGGCGGTCTCCGCGGTGGCCGGGATCGGCGGCGTCGGCAAGACGACGCTGGCGGTGCACGTCGCCCACCAGGCCCGCCGGCACTTCCCGGACGGGCAGCTCTACGTCGACCTCCAGGGCGCGGGGGCGAGGGCGGCGGAGCCGGAGACGGTGCTCGGGGCGTTCCTGCGGGCGCTCGGCACGGCGGACTCGGCGATTCCGGACACCCTGGACGAGCGGGCCGCGCTGTACCGCTCGACGCTGGACGGCCGCCGCGTCCTGATCCTCCTCGACAACGCCCATGACGCCGCCCAGATCCGCCCGTTGCTGCCCGGTACGCCGGGCTGCGCGGCCCTGGTGACGAGCCGGGTGCGGATGGTGGACCTGGCCGGGGCGCATCTGGTGGACCTGGACGTGATGTCGCCCGAGGAGGCGTTGCAGCTCTTCACCCGGATCGTGGGCGCGGAGCGGGTCGGCGCGGAGCGCGAGGCGGCGCTGGACGTGGTGGCCGCGTGCGGCTTCCTGCCCCTGGCGATCCGCATCGCGGCCTCCCGCCTCGCGGCCCGCCGCACCTGGACCGTGTCGGTCCTCGCCGCCAAACTCGCGGACGAGCGCCGCCGACTGGACGAGCTCCAGGCGGGCGACCTCGCGGTGAAGGCCACGTTCGAACTCGGCTACGGCCAGCTGGAACCGGCCCAGGCCCGCGCCTTCCGCCTCCTGGGCCTCGCGGACGGCCCGGACATCTCCCTCGCCGCGGCGGCCGCCCTGCTGAATCTGGACCCGCACGTGGCGGAGGACCTCCTGGAGGCCCTGGTCGACACGAGCCTGGTGGAGTCCGCCGCGCCTGGCCGCTACCGCTACCACGACTTGGTGCGCCTCTACGCGCGTGCGTGCGCGGAACGCGACGAACAGCCGCCGGTGGAGAAGGAGCTGGCGCTGTCGCGGCTGCTGGACTTCTATCTGGCGACGGCGGCGGGGGTGTACGCGCTGGAGCGGCCGGGGGACCGGCTGGCCGATCACCGGGAGCCCACGCAGTACAGCGGGCTGACGTTCGCCGACCGGCACAGCGCCCAGGACTGGCTCTACACGGAGGCCAACTCCCTGCTCGCCTGCGTACGTCAGTCGTCGGGGGCCGGCGCGGTGCGCCGGGCGGTCGATCTGCTCTGGGCCACCAAGGACCTCGCGGAGTCGGGCGCGAACTCCAAGCAGTACGAGGCCGCGGCGATCACGATGCGCGATCTGGCGCAGTCCAGCGACGACGCGCGGGCCGAGGGGCGGGCGCTGATCACCCTCACCAACGCCCGGCTGGTGGCGGGCCGTTTCGACCAGGCGGAGCGGGACGCGCAGCGCGCCATGCGGCTCGCCCGCGCCGTGGACGACCCGCTGCCGAGCTGCTGGGCTCCGAACGACCTCGGCATCATCGCGCTGTACCAGAACCGCCACGCGGAGGGCGAGGCGTACCTGGAGCAGGCCATCGCCAACTTCCGGGCCGACGGCAACCGCCCGGGTGAGGCGAGCGCCCTGTGCAACCTCTCCCGCATCCACCTGGCGATGGGGAACACCACGAGCGCGGTGGCCCTGGCCCAGCAGGGCATAGACATCTACGACGAGCTGGGCCACGCGCTGCGCGGCGCGAACGGCCGCTACGCTCTCGGCCTGGCTCTCACGCAGAGCGGCCGGTTCGCCGATGCGACGGAGCAACTCCACGACGCACTGGCGGTGTTCCGGGACAGCAGGCAGCGCCTCTGGGAGGGTATGGCCACGTTCCGTCTCGCGGAGGTGGACCTGGCGGCCGGCCTTCCGGCGCAGGCGGCGACCAAGTCCGAACAGGCTCTGGCGATCCTGCGCGGCATCGGCGGCGAGTGGCGGCGCGGCAACGTCCTCACCGTGCTGGGCCGGGCGCTGAGCGAGATCGGGCAGCCGGGCCGGGCCCAGGTGTGCTGGCGCGAGGCGCTGGACATATACGAGACGCTCGGCTCGGCGGAGATCGAGGCCGTACGCAAGTTGCTGGTGCCAACACTGCCGGGATGAGCCGCCGGTGAGCGTTCATCATTCGTTTATCGCTCCCCGACACTGTGGTCCCAGTCGTTCCGTCGCGTCGGGGGGCAGACGGGTCGGCTGTGGCCGTAGAGGTACGTTGAACGGCCAGATGACACCCGCCCGGCAACCCGACGGGGGAGTTGCCGGGCGGGCTCGTCGAGTCCGTGCACAGCTATTCAGGAAGCTGGAGAACACCATGAGCGATGCGAAGAAGAAGCCGGTCGTCAAGCCGCTCGACAACCACGCCACCGGCGGGGAAGCCAAGCCGCAGGACAACCACGCGACCGGCGGCGGTCTGAAGCCGCTGGACAACCACGCGACCGGCGGCACCGTCAAGCCGCTCGACAACCACGCCACGGGCGAGCCCGCCTAGACCTTCCCGACGGGGATACGGGGGAAGCGACCGCGGCGACGCCGAGGGGGAGCCGCCGCGGTCGCGGTACGGGGGAATGTGTGAGGGGCCCGGGACGGGGGAAACGCTCGGGCCCCTCACGCATGTCCGGAGTTCCGCATGTCCGGAGGCGACGGCTACAGGCTTCGCAGCTCCCCCTTCACCACCTTGCCGCTCGCGTTGCGCGGGAGTTCCGGGACGAACTCCACCGCCCTCGGGACCTTGAAGTTCGCCATCTCGCGGCGGGACCAGGCGATCAGGTCGTCCGCGGTGAGCGTCGCCCCGCGGCGGCGGACCGCGTAGGCCTTGCCGACCTCGCCCAGCCTCGGGTCCGGGATGCCGATGACCGCGACGTCGGCCACGTCCGGGTGGAGGCCGAGGAGCTGCTCGATCTCGGCCGGGTAGGCGTTGAAGCCGCCCACGATGAACATGTCCTTGATCCGGTCCGTGATCCGCAGGTTGCCCGCCCCGTCCAGGACGCCCACGTCGCCGGTGCGGAGCCAGCCGTCCTCGGTCATCGTGGCGGCCGTCGTGTCCGGGTCCTCGAAGTAGCCGGCCATCACGGTGAAGCCGCGGACCTGCACCTCACCCGGAGTGCCCGGTTCCGCCAGGACGCGGATCTCGGTGCCGGAGATCGCCCGGCCGGACGTGGTGGCCACGACCTCCGGCGGGTCGCCCCGGCGGCACATGGTGACGATGCCGCTCGCCTCGGAGAGGCCGTACGCCGTGAGGACCGTCGCGATGTGCAGTTCGTTGCGCAGGCGTTCCACCAGCTGGAGGGGCACGACCGCCGCGCCTGTCACCACCAGGCGGAGGGCCGAGAGGTCGTACGCGCCCCGGGCCGGGTGGTCCAGGAGTGACTGGTGGAGCGTGGGCGGGCCGGGCAGGACCGAGATCCGTTCCGCCGCGATGTTCGCCAGCACCGTGTCCACGTTGAACACCGGCTGCGGCACCATCGTGGCCCCCCGCATCAGACAGGCGATGATCCCCGCCTTGTAGCCGAAGGTGTGGAAGAAGGGGTTGACGATGAGGTACCGGTCGCCCTCGCGCAGGCCCGCCAGGTCGCTCCAGATCGCGTAGGCGCGCAGCGTCTGGGCGTGCGTGATGACCGCGCCCTTGGGCGCGCCCGTGGTGCCGGAGGTGTAGATGATGTCGGACGGGTCCGAGGGGGCGATGGCCGCAGCCCGTTCCCGTACGGCGGACGACGGAACGCCCTCCCCCGCCGCCAGGAAGTCCGGCCAGCTCGTGTAGTCCTCCGGGGCCGTGTCCGCCAGCACCACCACCCGCTCCAGGTCCGGCAGCTTCACCTCCGCCCGCCGCAGCGACGCCACGTACGAGGTGCCCAGGAACGTGCCGGTGACGAACAGCAGCCTGGCCCGGCTGCGGCGCAGGATGTACGCCGCCTCCGTGCCCTTGAACCGGGTGTTGAGAGGGACCAGCACCGCGCCCGCGCTCACCGCCCCGAGCGCCGAGACGATCCACTCCGTCGTGTTGGGGGCCCAGATCGCGACCCGGTCGCCCGGCTCCACTCCGGAGGCGATGCACGCGGCCGCCGCGCGCTCCACCCGGTCGCCGAGCTCGGCGTACGAGAGCCGGGTGCGGCCGTCGGCCACCGCCTCGGCGGAGCCGTACCGCCGCGCCGCCGTCCGCACCAGCTCCGGGATGCTGCACCATTCCTCGTCGCCCCGCATCACGTGCCCTCCTGCCGCCGCAACAGCTGACTATCCGTCAGATTAGCGGTAGCCTCTGCCGCTGTCAGCAGGCTCGACGGTGCGGGAGGTCAGCGGATGGCAACGCTCAAGGACGCGACGGCGATAGCCGGGATCGGGCAGACGGCGTTCGCGAAACAGCTCCCGGAGTCCGAGAAGACGCTCGCCTGCCGGGCGATCCTGGCGGCCCTCGACGACGCGGGCATCGCACCCTCGGAAGTCGACGGCTTCGCCTCGTACACCATGGAGGAGACCGACGAGGTCGAGGTCGCCAAGGCGATCGGGGCCGGAGACGTCACGTTCTTCAGCAAAGTGGGGTACGGGGGCGGCGGGTCCTGCGCCACGCTCGCCCATCTCGCCGCCGCCGTCGCCACCGGGCAGGCGAGCGTCGGCGTCGCCTGGCGGTCGCGCAAACGCGGATCCGGGCCCCGGCCCTGGAAGAACACCGCCGTCCAACTCCCCACGCCCGCCCAGTGGACCCGGCCCTACGGGCTGCTGCGGCCCGCCGACGAGATCGGCATGCTGGCCCGGCGCTACATGCACGAGTACGGGGCCACCCGCGACCATCTCTTCAACGTGGCGCTCGCCTGCCGCAACCGGGCCAACCAGAACCCGGACGCGATCATGTACGAACGCCCGCTGACCCGCGAGATGTACATGAACTCCCGCTGGATCAGCGAGCCCCTCTGCCTCTTCGACAACTGCCTGGAGACCGACGGGGCGTTGGCCTGCGTCATCGTCTCCGCCGAACGCGCCCGCGACTGCCGGCAGAAACCCGTCTACCTCCACTCCGTCGCCCAGGGTCTGCCCGCCCAGCACCACGGGATGGTCAACTACTGGAACGACGACCCGCTCACCGGCCCCGCCTGGACGGCCGCCCGACAGCTGTGGAAACAGGCCGACTTCGGGCCGGACGATGTGCATGTGGCCCAGATCTACGACGCGTTCACCCCGCTCGTCCCGCTCTCACTGGAGGGCTACGGCTTCTGCGGGCGCGGCGAGGGCGGCGCGTTCACCGAGGGCGGCGCGCTGGAGAGTGGTGGGCGGCTGCCGGTCAACACCGGTGGCGGCGGGCTCAGCGAGGCGTACGTCCACGGTTTCAACCTCATCACCGAGGGCGTGAAGCAGCTGCGCGGCACCTCCACCGCCCAGGTGCCCGACGCCGCCACCTGCCTGGTCACCGCGGGCGAGGGCGTACCGACGTCAGCCGTGCTGCTGCGGAACTGATGAGTTGAGGAGATGAGGAGTTGAGGAGTTGAGGAGAGCCATGACGAGCGAATCCCTGTTGCTTCCCGTCGTCGACGAGGACGGCGCGCCCTTCTGGGAGTACACCGCACGCGGCGAACTGCGCGTCCAGGCCTGCGCCTCCCCCGCCTGCGGCGAACCGCGCTTCCCGCCCCGGCCCTGCTGCCCTCACTGCGGCTCCTTCGACAGCGAGTGGCGGCTGATGAGCGGGCGCGGCCGACTCTGGTCGTACGTGATCCCGCACCCGCCCCTGCTCCCCGCCTACGCTGAACAGGCCCCGTACAACGCGGTGTTGGTGGAGCTGGTGGAGGCCCCGCAGATCCGGCTGGCCGGGAACGTCGTCGCCTCGCCCGACGCGCCGCTGAACTCGGTGGACCCGGCGCGGCTGCGGATCGGCGCGCCGGTGCGGGCCGCCTTCTGCCCGGCGGGGCCCGGTGACGGTGTCACGCTCGTGCGCTGGCTCCTGGAGCGATGAGCGATGGCCCTGCGCGCCGAGCGGGACGAGAAGACCGGGGTCGCGCTCGTCACCCTGGACCGGCCGGCGAAGCTCAACGCGATCGACCTGGAGACGGCCGAGGAACTTGCCTCGCTGTGGCGGGAGTTGCGGTTCGACGCGTCGGTGCGGGCCGTGGTCCTCACCGGGGCCGGGACACGTGCGTTCTGTACGGGGATCGACCGCGGCGTCACCGTCCCGCAGCCCCCGTCCCCGTACGCCCTCGACGACCCGCTCCTGCGCATCGGACCCAAGGCGAACGACCTGTGGAAGCCGGTGGTCGCGGCCGTGGAGGGGATGGCGTGCGGCGGGGCGTTCTATCTGCTGGGCGAGGCGGAGTTCGTCGTCGCGTCCCGGGAGGCGACGTTCTTCGACCCGCACACGACGTACGGGATGGTCTCGGCGTACGAGGCCATCGCGATGGCCCAGCGCATGCCGTTCGGGGAGGTGGCCCGGATGGCCCTGATGGGCACCGCGGAGCGGGTGAGCGCCGAGCGGGCGTACGCGGTCGGGCTGGTCAGCGAGGTGACGGAGCCGGGCTGCGCGGTGGCGGCTGCGCTGCGGTCGGCGGAGGTGATCGCCGGCTACCCGACGGATGCGGTGCAGGGCACGGTCCGGGCGGTGTGGTCCGCGAAGGAGGCGGCCAGGACCCAGGCGATGGCCCAGGCCCCGGCGCTGATCGCCCTCGGCAACCTGGCCCCGGAACGGCAGGCGGAGCTGTTCGAGGCGCGGGGCGCGGGCGGGGAGCCACGGGTGCGGTGAGCGGGTGCGGTGAGCGGGTGCGGTGAGCGGGTGCGGTGAGCGGGTGCCGCCAAGGCGGTCAGACCGCCTTGGCGGTCACTTCGCAGCGCTTGACCCGGGACACCTTGCCGGGGCTCTCCATCCGTACGGTGAGCGTGCGGAACTCGCCGCTGTCCAGGATCGTGGTGGCCTCGGCCGTGTCCACGGTGTTGCCGCGGGCGTCGACGAACCGCACGTCGATCTCGTACGCCTGCGTGTACGGATCGTTCGCCTCCACCTCGATCAGCGACGAGGTGACCGCCTTGCGCTTGCCCTTGCGCGGTGCGGCGCAGCGGATGACCCGGACGGCGAGGGCGTCGGACGCGGTGGGCGTCGGGGTTCCGTAGGAGCCGGACGAGCCGGAGGACGAGGAGCTGTCGCCGTAGTCGTCGTCGTAGTCGTGGTCGCGGTAGCCGTTGTTGCTCTTCTTCGAGCTGGAGCAACCGCCGCCCGAACTGCTGCTCTTGCCGCTCTTGCTCTTGCCGCTCTTGCCGCCGCTGGTGGAGGTGGAGAATCCGGTGAGCGCGAGCACCACCACGACCAGGACCGCCGCGAGCTTCGTCTGTCGCCGCATCATGGATGCAGCCCCCCTTGATTTTCGTTGCCGTATGTCGAGCCGGTGGCGTGCGTTGTGACCCTCAGCATGCCGTGCGGGACTCCACGTTCGGGTCATGACCCTGTCACGGTCCGGTCATGGTCTGCGTGGCGGGGGTGATCGTCCGGGCGTAGCGTCGGTGACGGGGCCCGTTCGCGTACGCCCCTGGAGGCTTGACGATGATCCGCAACATCCTCGGCTCCGTCGTGGCGCTGGCCGGGGCGGCCTCCGCCGTACTGAGCCCGTTCCGCGACTGGTACGACGGGCGGGTCGGGCGCGACTACCGGGTGCGGGACCTGTTCGAGGGGATCACGGCCGCGGAGTCGGGGGTGCTGGTCTCGATCCTGCTGCCGTTCCTGGCCGCGGCGTTGCTGGTGGCCCTGGGCGTGGTGCTCCGCTCGCGGCTCGTGGTCGCCTTCGCGGGCCTGGTGGTGCTGGGCTTCACGATCCTGTGGATGGTCCGCCAGGGGCAGGCGGCGGGCTCGCTGGTGGTGGGCGGGGACGGTGCGGGGTTGCAGGTGGGGGTGGCGAACGCGTTGGCGGGTGGGGTGCTGATGTTGATCGGGGCGTTGCTGATGAGGGGCCGGCGGAGCCGGCGGGGGTCGGGGCGGGAGCCGGTGGAGCCGTATGCCGTGCCGGCGGCGGATCAGGTGGATACGTGGCCGCCTACGCAGGAGCCGGGGATGTCGGTGCAGCAGTCGCCGTGGCCGGAGCCGGAGGTGGAGCCGTACACGGGGCCCGATCCTCGGGATCCGGTGCATCCGCCGCACCGTCCACCACAGGGTTGACGGCCACCCGGTCGAGGGTTCCGTCCTCAATCGCCGGACGGGCTGGGAGTCCGCGGGGTCGCCGCCCCACCGGGCAAGGGTTCCGTCCTCAAACGCCGGACGGGCTGGAGTGTGCCGGACGGGCGGGAAATTCAAGCCGGTCCGGCGCTTGAGGACACTTCCCGAGGACACCCTCCCAGCCTGTCCAGCGCTTGAGGACGCCCTTCCCAGCCGGTCCGGCGCTTGAGGACACCCCTCCCAGCCCGTCCGGCGCTTGAGGACACCCCCAGCCCGTCCGGCGATTGAGGACATCCTCCGGCGAGGACCTCGCTCAGGTGCGGGCTCTGTTGCCTGTGCCTGTGCCCTTCAGGGCGTCCAGGGCGTAGACGCAGCGGTCCTTGCTGCAGGCGTACACCACGCCCGCCTGGGCCACGGGCGAGCCCGTGATCTCGCCGCCCGTCGCGAGCTTCCAGCGCAGCTGGCCCCCCGCCGCGTCCAGCGTGTACAGCACGTGGTCGGCCGAGCCGAAGTGGACCCGGCCGTCCGCCACCACCGGGGAGCCGACCACGTCGCCGCCCGCCGCGAAGCGCCACTTCGGGGTGCCGGTGACCGCGTCCAGGGTATAGAGCGCGCTGCCGCTGCCGACGTGCACGTTGCCCACCGCGACCAGCACCGGTTCGATCGAGGCGCGGGCCTCCGTGGCGATGCGCCAGCGGTCCTTGCCGGTCGCCGCGTCCAGCGCGTACACCGTGCCGAGGTAGTCCGCGAGGTACACCCCGCCGCCGGTCACCGCCGGGCCCGGCGCGAACGCGGGCGGGGAGAGGAAGACCGCGGGCGACTCGAAGTGCCAGCGCACCCGGCCGGAGCCGGTCTCCACCGCCAGCACCCGGGTGCCCGCCGCGATGTAGACGTAGCCGTCGGTGGCCGGGGTGACCCGGACCGGGACGCCGCCGCAGGAGGCCGCGTCGCCGATGGGGTACGACCAGCGCTCGATGCCCGTACGGGCGTCCAGCGCGCGCAGCCGGGCGTCCTGCCAGACGTACACCGTGCCGTCGTGGATGACCGGCCCGGCCTCCGCCGTCTCGAAGTCGCTCTGCGCACCGGTGATCTCCCACAGCTTCTCGCCGTTGGAGGCCTCCCAGCCCTGGACGCCGCCGCCTCGGGTCGCGGTCAGGACCGTGCCCCGGTCGGCCTTGAGCGCGTACACCCAGGCGTCGGTCGACAGCCGCCACTGCTCGGCGCCGCTCGCCGCGTCCAGCGCGTACAGCGAGGGGCCGTCCGAGGCGTGGATCCGGCCGCCCTCGACGGCCATCGCCCAGGCCACGTCACGGGTCTTGAACTGGCGTCGGCCGTTGCCCACGTCCAGCGCGTGGACCTCGAAGGACGTCACGTACAGCAGATCGCCGGAGACCACGGGCGTGCCCCACACGTCGTTGGACATGCGGAAGCGCCAGGGCCGCCAGCGGTCGGGGGCGGGGGCCGCGCCGTCCTGGGCGGGCCCGGGGGCCGGGACGGGGGCGGTGGGGGCCGTGGCCGCCGACGGCGAACCGTTCACTCCGGCTGGCGGGCGGACCCAGCCGGTGGCG